>WYEI01000310.1 GCA_009903905.1 Pyrobaculum sp.
ACGGCGACGTTGCCGGGGGGCCTTAGGCCGGTGGGCCCCGTCACGAGGGTCACCTCGGCGCCTCTTGCCGCGGCCTCTCTGGCGAAGTAGTAGCCGGTCAAGCCGCTGCTGGGCGTGGTGAGGTACTTCACATCGTCCAGATATTCCCGGGTGGGTCCCGCAGTCACCAACACCCGTAGCCGCTCGTAATCCCTCGGCGCCGTGGCGTCTATGACGTACTCCGCCACGTCCTCGGGTGGGGGGTACTTGGCCTTGCCTTCCTCCACTAGGGGCGGCACCACGAGGGCCTCTTTGCCGAGCCGCCTCACGGCCTCCTGGACCTGGGGCGTGTTCCACATGGCTAGGTTCATGGCGGGGACTACCACCTTCTTGGCGCCGCCGGCGGCCAGGGCGCAGGTCAAAGCGGCGTTATCGGCAATGCCGAGGGATAGCTTGACCAGCGTGTTGGCGGTGGCTGGGGCAACCAGCAACACGTCTGCCTTTCCACATATCTCTATGTGTTCCGTGGCGCCGGTCAGCATCACCACCGGCTTGTTTCCTGTGGCCCACCAGAAGAGGTGCGGCGAGACCAGCCTGGCTGCCTTGGGCGTCATGAAGACGTGGACGTCGGCGCCGTGTCTGATGAGGAGGCGGGCGGTGTTGATCGACTTATACAGCGAGACGCCGGAGGAGACCACCAGAGCTATCTTCGCCCCGCGGAGCAAGTTGCTGTATGTGCCGCGGATCGCCTCTACTTCAGACACGGCGTTTCCTGTGGATGGGCAGGTTCATGAGGCCTATGTGGGTCCTGCCGGAGTAAAACGCCGTGGCTACGCCTCTCTCCTTCAGCCTCTTGTCCACCTCGTCTGCCGTAAGCGCGGCTGGGTCGTGTCTGAGGGAGCCCAGGATGTAGTTCACGGCGTAGCCGAAGGAGGGGATCCACACCTCGTACTCGGCGACGATGGGGAATACGGATCTCACGCCGTTAAGCACCATGTCGTAGGCGGCGGGGAAGAAGAAGCTGTTACCTGCCTGCGTCACGACGACCCCGTCGTCTCTTAAGATCTTCCGGATCTTCTGGAAGAACTCCGGGGCGTAGAGCTGTTTGGCGATGTCGGAGCTGTAGGGGTCTGTCAGATCCATTATCACGACGTCGTATTTATCGCCGGTCTTCAAGGCGTTCTCCACGTAGACGAAGCCGTCCTCTATCACCACCCTCGCCCGGGGGTCGTCGAAGGAGCCTTGATGCATCTCTAGGAGGTACCGCCGCGACAGCTCCACCACGTCGCCGTCTATGTCCACCATAACGGCCCTCTGGACTGTCTTGTGCTTTAGTACCTCTCGCAACGTGGCGCCTTCGCCTCCGCCTAGTATCAACACGTCGCGGGGGGCCGGGTGGGTGACCATGGCTGGGTGGACGAGGCTTTCGTGGTAGAAATGTTCATCATTATACGATGACTGGATGTAGTCGTCGAGGATCAGGGCACGGTCGTAGTCCTCCGTATCTGCGATGATTATCGTCTGGTATTTTGACCGCTTCACGGCGTGTATTGCCTTTATCCTTATCAAGAGCGTGGTGTTGCCGCTCAGCGGCTCGATCAAGACTACGGGACTTGGGGGCTTGGCCATGTCCTCTTCTGCACAGCCGCTTTTTATATATTGCGGCAGGCGACTAGGAGTGCGAGGCTTCTAGGTGTTGATGTATGAACTTCACCACCTCGGTGTACACCTTGATGCGGTTTTCCACCTTGGAGATGGTGTGGCCCTCGTCGGGGAGGATAATCATCTTCACTTCCCTCCCCAGCTCCTTTAGGCGTTGGGCTAGTTGCTCCGCCTCGTAGACGGGCACTCTTATGTCGTTGGCGCCGTGGATTATCATCAACGGCGCCTCTATCTTCTCCACATGCGTCGCCGGGCTTAATTGCGTTAAGACGTCTCTGTGTTTGTCTAGGTAGCCGTATTCGGCCTCTCTGTATTTCCTCCGCCACGGCGCCGTCCTCTCGAGGAACGTGACGAGGTTGAAGATGCCGACTATCTCCACTCCACAGGCCCAGAGGTGGGGGGCGGCGGCGAGGGCCATCAGGGTGAGGTAGCCGCCGTAGGAGCCGCCCATGACGCACGGCTTCTTCGCGGCTATGCCTTGTTCCGCCAGCCATTTGGCGAAAGCCTCCACGTCTTTTATCGCGTCCCATCGCTTCTCCACGTCGTCTAGGTGGACGAAGGTTTTGCCGTAGCCGGTGCTTCCTCTGTAGTTGGGGGCCGCTACTATGTAGCCAGCCATGAGGAGGGCCGCGACGAGGGGCTTGAACTCGGGCCGGTCCTGGCTCTCCGGGCCTCCGTGGAGGTAAACCACGGCGCCTTTTGCCTCCCCAGGCGGTTTGTATATGTTGGCGTGTATCTGCCTTCCGTCGAAGCTTTCGTACCAGGCCGACTCGGGGTCGGGGATCCGCTCAAGCTCCACGCCGTACCTCGGCGAATACGTCAGCCTCCTGACTGCACCTGCATGGTATGTGTAGATCTCGTGGCCGCGGTTGATGCCCGAGAGCGAGAGGAGGACCCTGCCGTCTCTGAACTGCAAGGAGGTCACGACGCCTGGGGGCAGGGCGATTTTGTGGGTGAGACCTGACGGGATGTGCATATAGTAGAGGCCGGAGGCGCCTCCCTCGTTGAGCGCGAAGACGAGGTAGTCCCTCCAAACGTCAAACAGCTCCACGTCTCTGTCCAGCTGCACGACGTATTTCCAGTTGCCGGTGGAGAGATCCATCTGGGCTATCCCAACGTATTCGCTGTCCATATTTGTTAGGTACAGGAGCCTCCCGTCCCCCACGTATTTGGGTGAGTGGTTAAGCGCCTCACCTGCGTGTTTGGTCAGCTCCCGCACCTCCCCCTCCCTAACCCAGTAGATCGTGCTGTCGAGGTTCGTCTCGTAATGCGTGACGAAGATGCCCGCCTCGGACCACTCCTCCGCTGTGTTTATCCCGGGCAACTCCGCCGCCTTTGTCACTGCTCCGCCGAACCTGTCGTATAGGTAGAGGTGGAAGTTCTGCCCGTCGTCTCTGGTGGAGGTGAAGGCCAGCCTCTGGGAGTCGGGGGACCAGGCCCCCAGGTTGTTCACGCCTTCTGTGGAGACGGGGGTGATGTCTCCGTCGACAATATAGATGCGCCACTTCTCGTCTCCACCCACGTCCGTCGCCACGGCCACTGCGCCGTCTCCGGCGACGCGGAAATCGCCCACTCTCCCCTCCCAAGGCACAACCACGTCGTGTACAACTCCGTCGAAACGCCAAAGTTGCATTACGCCAGTTACGTCGCTTAGGTAGTACACGGCCCCGCGCGGCCCCACCCTCGGAGAGGTTGCCGAGCGGATAGAGAGCGTCCTCTTGATCAAGAGCTCCATAGGGGCGATGAATGGGGGAGTTATATCAATTCCCCTTCAGTTAGTTTTTAAGTTGCTGTATTATCGTGAAGGCGGAACAACATCTACCTGCCCTGATTTGGTACCTCCAGAGGCGTGGGAGGAGCGACCGGGGGGTGGTAATCGCCGTGCGGACCCGCGAGATCTGTGGAGTAGATAGGCGATGCGGGTGGGCGCTCCGCCGCCTGATGATGGCTCTGGTGGCCCAGGGGCTGGCTAAGCGCCATAAACAAGGGGTCTACCTCATAGAGAGGGAAGCCCTAGGTAAAGTCCTTTCAGTTCTGCAGAAACTGATTTAAAGCTAGCATTCGGCACTTACGTGCATGACCCAGAGCTGAGGAGGCGGGAGCTGATGGATATCGTAATCTCTCTAATGGTGCTTTCGTTGGGCTTCTCGATTGCGATGGCCGGACGGGGCATCGTCGGCGGGATACGCTGGGATCTCGTTGTTGCGTATCTGCCCCTCACCGCCTTCGTCCTCTTCTTCGCGTTCATAGGCCACGAGCTGGCCCACCGCCAAGTCGCCAGGAGGCTTGGGTACATAGCCATGTACCAGGCTGACTACAACTTCCTGCCGCTCGCCGTGATTTTCCCACTGCTGTTCGGCTTCGTGTTCGCCGCGCCTGGCGCCGTGGTGATCTCGCCCTTCAGGCTCCACGGACACGGCGACGAGAAACGCGACAGGTTCTTTATATCAGCCGCCGGGCCTTTGACAAACATAGCATTCGCCGCGGTCGGCGCCGCTTTGATGACGGCGTTGCAGTCAGAAATCTGGTGGTTTTTCGCGTACATAAACGCGTGGCTGGCGCTCTTCAACCTCCTCCCCATACCGCCTCTTGACGGGTCGAAGATGATACGCGCAAACCCTGTCCTGTGGCTTCCAGTAATAGCAGTGGCGGCGCTCCTCGTTCTGTGGCTCTGGTAAAGACGTCTGCCCCCGGCAGGCTCGACTTCCTAAACACACACCAAGACTACAAGGGCCTGCCGGTGGTATCGGTGGCGGTGGACCTACGGACCCGCGTCGCCGTGGAGGAGGCGGCCAGGTGCGAAATCACGTCGCAAAACACCGGGGAGCACTGCGTCTTCAGCCCCGGCGAGCCGCCGAGCGGCCGCGCCTTCTGCGACTACGTGAAAGCCGCCGTCGTGGCACTGAGGAGGGCTGGCGTTGAGCTCCGCGGGTTCCGAGGCGTGTTGAGCTCAGACGTGCCCATAGGAGCCGGCATGGCCAGCAGCGCGGCGTTGCTTGTGGCGCTGACAAGCGCCTTGTTGCGGCTCGCAGGCCGAGACCCCGACCTCTACACGGTGGCTGAGCTGGCCTACGCAGCGGAGCGGGAGGTGCTGGGCATCCCATGCGGCAGGCTCGACCAGTACGGCTCCGCCTTCGGCCGCGTAGCCCTCATACACACAAGACCGCCGGTGAAGGTCCAACAGCTGGACCTGCCGGGAGGAGTCTTCGTGGTTCTCGACAGCGGGATCCGCCACAGCACCGCCGAGGTCCACACAAAGAGGCAGGAGGAGCTCAGCAAAGCCGTGGAGATGCTTAAACAAACCCTAGGCGTGAGATGCGAGGGGTTCTGGGACTTCCCGTGGCACCTCCTCTACGGCAGAGAAGACGCCGTGGAGCAGTTGCCGGAGCCCATGAGGAGCAGAGTTGTGTTTACCCTGGAGATGCAGAAATCCACAGAAAGAGCACTGGAGCTCCTGCGGAGCCCCCTAGCCCCCCCGGGGGAGGTCCTCAAGGCTGTGGGGAGGGAGATGACGCTACAACACAAACTACTGGCCGAGCTCTACGAAGTGTCTCTGCCGCGGCTGGACAAGCTGGTGGAGGAGGCCATAGACGCCGGCGCATACGGCGCGAAGCTCTCAGGTGCAGGTCTGGGCGGGGTCGTGATAGCCCTAGCCCCCGACAGAGAAACCGCGGAGAAGATAGGCCGGAGATCAAGCGCGGAGAGGTGGTGGGCTGTCCAGGTAGACGAGGGGCTACGGTATGGAGATTAGGCGGAACCCCTTCACGGGGGAACGCGTCCTAGTCTCGCCGCACCGCCTCTCAAGGCCCTGGCAACCAGAGGGCTTCTGCCCCTTCTGCCCAGGCGGCCCCGAGACAGGCCAGGGATGGGAGGTACTGTTGCTCCCCAACCGCTACCCAGTGGTGACGAGGAACCCCCCAACCCCCACGCAGGAGGAGCTCTTCCAGGCCGAGGAGGCCTACGGACAGGCATACGTGTTGGTGGAGACGCCGCAACACGACTTAGACGACCTAAGCGACCTGCCGCCAAGCCAGATAGAAAAGGTGCTGAGGCTGGTGATGAAGGCTCAGAAAGAGGCCGAGAAGGACCCCAAAGCGCTCTACTTCCTCTTCTTTAGAAACAAGGGGAAGGAAATCGGGGTCTCCCTGACGCATCCCCACTCCCAGATATACATCCTCCCCGTCGTGCCTCCACGCGTCGAGACGGAGCTAAGGGCCTCAGAGGAGTGGTATAGACAGAGGGGAACTTGTCTGCACTGCCTAATTACAACGCGAGAAGAGAAACGCATCGTCTACCAAAACGCCAGCTGGAAAAGCTTCGTGCCCTACTACGCCCGGTGGCCCCACGAGGTACACATATACCCCAAGAGACACGTCAGCCACTTCACAGCCCTCAGAGAAGACGAAGTCGGACACCTCGCCGACATGCTGAGGAAAACCCTATGCGCCTTCAAGACAGCATTAGGCAAACCCATGCCCTACATAATGGTGCTACACCAAGCCCCCCTGAGGGTGGAAACCCCCCACTACCACCTCCACTTCGAGATATATGGGATGTATAGGCCTGATGGGAAGCTTAAATACGCCGCTGGAGCAGAGCTAGGCGCCTCGCTATACACCCTAGACACAACGCCCGAGGAAACCGCAGAAAGGCTGAGGAAAGCGCTCGCCAACTGCGCTACAAATAACCGAAAGCCCCGCCCATTTAGGGCGGAGATGGGAAAAGTTTAAAATGTGGGTGTTGCTTATCCTAGGCCCGCGGTTGCGGGCGTGTGACCCGCGGTGCTGGCCCGGGTAGCTCCATAACCTCGGCCTGAGGGGCCGTTGAGGGCCGGGCGAGGGCGCCTGTGAGCTACCCTGGAGGGAACCCCTGCCCTTTAGGGCGGGGAGGAGGTCAGAGCATCCGGCGGATCAAATCGTTAATAAGTGGACCCCTGTAGCCCAAGTCGCCGCCGACGGAGAAGTGGAGCTTGACGCTGTTTAGCCCGCCCCGAGGCGGATGCAGCCTGAAGAACGGCTTGAGATACGGTATGCAGGGCGGCCTCTGGCCGTCCTTAAACCTAGCCCTTTTGCCGCACGAAAGGCGGTTTATCTCCCCCGCGACATACGCCAAGGCCACCTCCTCAAACGACTGCCACCCCCACTTCTGGAGATACTCAAGCGTCAGCGGCTTGTCGCCCGCGATTCTCCCCCTCCTCCTCAACACCTCCGCGAGGGTGTCGGCGTCTATCTCGCCCCAGGTAATCCAGTCGTTTGCCCTTTCGATCATGCCCATGACGTCGGGGGTGCCGGGGACCACCACCATGGCGAACTTCCTCCTCAGCCGCAGAAGATTCAAGGCGGTTGCTATGTCCCTGGGGGTTGTGGGTATGCCCCTAATCCTTATGACGGCGTAGCGGGGATAGATCATCCTCTGCACAGCCTCCGTCATACCCTGAAGTAGTAGGTGTTCCTCAATGCGTTGTACACAGCTAGGGCGAAGTTCAAAGTGGTTCTGGTCTCCCCGCGCGTTCGGGTCCAGACGTCTTTAACGCCGGCCAGCCGCAGAACCGCCTTTGCCACGTCCCCAGCCACAAGCCCGACTCCCTTCGGCGCAGGTATCAAGGTCACCTCCACGGTGCCTGACCTCCCCCTCACCACAAACGGCACGCTGTGCGGCTCATCGCAGGAACACTTCCAAGAGCCGCAGCCGCGTCTCACCGGCACCAAGTTAAGCTTGGCCTCCCTAGTCGCCTTCTCAATGGCCTGCCTAACCTGCCTCGCCTTCCCGATCCCCACCCCCACGTATCCATCTTCGTTGCCCACCGCAACGACGGCTTGGAACTGGTTGCGCTCGCCTGCATGCGTCTGGCGTTGCACCAGGTTCACGTTAAGAAGCTCCTGCCTCAGCCCCGGCAGAAGGACGTCGACGATCTCCGGCTCCTTTATTATGTGGTTGTTCGCAAAAACCTCGTCGATGGTTCTGATTTTTCCCTCCTTCACCAGTCGCCCAAGCTCAGTCCTCGGCTCCCAAAGACTCATATCGACGACGCTCACGTACGAGGCAGACAGGACCCCTTTATATAATTTATCCGCGGACCGTACGCCAACTCCACCGCACGCACTCAGCCGGAACCCTGCCCGCCCGCAGAGCCTCAACCGTCTTGGGATCGGAGGGGTAGCCGGTCCCAACACCCCCCGCCTCCTGCGCGACCAACTCCATGAGGCGGTCCCTCACCACCTTAGCCACTATGCTAGCCGCCGCCACCTGCGGCACCTCCTCGCCCCGGTGAAGCGCCACGAACCTGCGCCCCGTCAGAAACGACAGCGCGGCCCCATACCGCTCCGGCTTGACGTCTGGCGAATCCACGTAGTAGAGATCGGCGGGGCACGCCTCCACGAGCCTCGCCGTGAAGTCCAGCTCCAACGCGTTCAAGCCACCCCGCTGTACGTACAGATCAACGATATGCGGCTCCACCACCACGTAGTTAACGCAGTCAGCCGCCTTCAGCACCTCGGCGAACAGCCGCCTCCTCGCCGCCGGGCTCAGACGCTTCGAGTCCCTAACCCCAAGCCGCCGCAGAGCCTCCCCGTCCCCCACCACCACGGCGATGACCATGGGCCCGACCACAGGCCCCCGCCCCGCCTCGTCGATCCCCCCAATCACAACACACATAAACCCACCCCTAAATAAGCCCGATGGAGATCCCGCAGGAGCTCACCAACCACCTAAAGGTCGAGGTAGATCAGTGGGACGTAGCGCATATCGTCTGCCTAAGGTGCAGGAAGAAGTTCTTCACGCTGAAAGATGCCGCGCTCCATCTGTATCACGTCCACGGCGTAAAAACCGCGCAGAAATACGCCGAGACTTAACGCGCCCCCCGCAACTGCGCAAGACGCGCAGACACCTTCTCCTCCAGCCTCCTAAGAAGCATCAAAACCTCCTCCAGAAGCGCCTCGTCCCTCCCCTCCACCTCGTCAAACACCTCGTCTATATACACAAGCTCATCCCTAATAGCCGCCAGGAGATCGCCGGCGGCGGCCCCGCTTTCTAACATCTGTACGAGACCCCTAAACTCCTCAACCTCCATAAGCCTATCCAGTTGCTCCTCGCCCTGCGGTGTGAGTTCGTATATCTTCTTCCTGCGCCGCCCCACGTAGATCTCCCGCGCCGTGATGAGCCCCTCAGATTCCAAATACGCAAGTAGGGGGTACAGGGTGCCTGGCGACGGGACAAACCTGCCGGCGGTGAGCCTGCTCAGCTCCTTCAACATCTCGTACCCACTCATGGGCCTCTTCCTCAGCACATAGAGGACAACCCCCTTGAAGACCCCCCGACGCCTAAACATCCCTCCTCGCCGGCGACAAATCAGGGACAGGAGGAGACTTGAGCTTATGCGCGTTAGCCCTCACGCGGCTTATCACCAACTCAGCCACGCCGCCGAACCTCGCCCTAACCTCCTCCAGCGGCATCTTCCTCTCAAACAAGGCGTAGAGAACTGCGTCGATAACCTCGTAGGAAGCCCCCAGCTCCCCCTCTGCCGTGTGCCCCCGCCACAGCCTAGGGCTACTGGGCTTCTCGGTGATCCAGCCGAAGCCAAGCCGCCTAGCCATCTCCCTGACCTGTACCTTGTAGAGACCGCCGATGGGCAGAAGGTCCACCCCGCCGTCGCCGTATTTCGTGAAGTAGCCCAGCAGAAGCTCGCTCCTGTCGCCGCTACCCAGCACCAACAGGTTGTGCCTATTTGCGTAGTAGTACAGAATCGTCATCCTCACCCTCGGCAGTATGTTCCCCGCCGCGACCCTGTCATCAGGCGAATAACCAGGAAGCGCCTTGGCGAAGGCCTCGGCGATGGGCGTCACGTCCACCCGCAGAACCTCAATCCCAAGCCGCCTAGCAACCTCGTAGGCATCCCGCTCATCTTCGGGGGGCGTATATACAGAGGGCATAAACACGCCTAACACCCTTCCGCGTCCCAATGCCTCCACAGCCAAGGCGGCCGCCACGGTGGAGTCCACACCGCCGCTCAGCCCAACCACGACACCCCGGGCGCCGGCACCTGCCACGTATTCCCTCACAAAGGAGGCGATGACCTCCCTGGCTTTGTCGTAATCTATAGCCTCAACCACAGTGCGGTGATCCACCGCTTAGTAAAAAGAAGATGGTTAATAAAGTTCTATCGCCAGGGCAGTGGCGCCGCCGGTGCCGTGGCACAACGTCGCGATGCCCCTCCTCCCCCCCATCTTCTTCAACACGGAGATCAAGGTGGTTACTATGCGAGCGCCTGAAGCCCCCAGCGGATGCCCCAGCGCGATGGCGCCGCCGAAGACGTTCAGCCGCTCATAGGGAACCCCAAGCACCTTGTGGACAAGGGCGTTCACCACGGCAAAAGCCTCGTTGGCCTCCACGTAGTCAAAGTAGTCCAGTCCCACGCCCAGCCTCCGCAAAAGCTTCTGGACGGCGTAGACGGGGGCCTCGGTGAAGCGCCAAGGCTCCGTCATGTGCCAGCTGTAGCCCAATATGCGGGCCACCGGCTTCACGCCAAGCTCCTTCGCCTTCTCCTCAGACATGAGGAGGAGCGCCGCCGCCCCGTCTGACAGCTGGCTGGAGTTGCCAGCGGTCAAGACCCCGTCGGGCCTAAAGGCCGGCCTCAGCTTAGCCAGCTTCTCCAGCGAGGTATCGGGTCTAATGCCCTCGTCCTTATCCAGCTTCACCTGCGCCCCGCCAAGCTCCTCGTCGATAGGCTCCAAGTCGTCAAACCACCTATTCTCCGTGGCCCGCCAAGCCCTCATGTGGCTCTCGTAAGCGATCCAGTCCAGCTCCTCCCGCGTCAACTTATGCTCCCTAGCCACCATCTCCGCCTCCTCCCCCATGATGAGGCCGTTGGTGGGGTCTATCAAGCCGTCGTACACCATGAGGTCGAT
>WYEI01000117.1 GCA_009903905.1 Pyrobaculum sp.
CGGCGAATAAAATTTATTTCTCCCAGCGGTACTATGTATTATGACGTATAGATGTGCAATATGTGGAAGAGAGGACACGCCTCTTCTTGAGGCCAACATAAAAAACAGAGGCCCCGCCTTGATATGCCCCGATTGCTGGTCTAAGCTCATGGCGGAGAACAAAATCGTCGTCGGGAGCACAGGAGGAGGCTGTGCCTGCGGGTGATGCGTACCTACTATGTTAATCAAGTTGCGCGTCTCCCGGCTTGTGCATCTCCTTGTTTCACGCGGAGTTGACACGGTTGGACTGCTCCGAGATGTAAGTGCCACATTTGCCGCCCGGTGCTTCGACATAGATTTCATATACACCAGCGTCGCGGAGGGTGCGCCTCCAAGATAGCTGGCGGCGACGTACGCGATTTGTGTTGAAATAGCCCCACAGATGGCCGAGGGCTTGGGGGGAGGCGGTTGCTAAATTTGTTAATTTTGGCGATTTTCTTCGCCGGCGCTACCTCCCTCTCCACAGCCTTAAGTAGCGCCAACAGAGGCTGAGGTGACAAGCTCCGCGCCGCGGTCAAGGCCGTAGTAGACGGCGTAGAGGAGGCGCACGACGTCGGGTTCAAACGCCGGAAGACGGCATGAGCCGTCTACAGTTCTACGTGAGGGGCGTGGAGACAAAGGCGAGGGCGGAGAAGTTAATAGAGGTGCTGATGGGAGAAAAGCCCTCAGTCTGCAAAATGTCCGACGGGAGGATGATGATCAGAGGTCTCGGAAGTCACGTAGAGGCCCTGGCCCAATGCAAAGAGCTTAGAGAGGTGATAGAGAGGTGGAGCGGTCGCAAAGCCCTGGAAGCCCAAAAAACTTTTAAACAAACACGTTACGGGAGTCGGCGGGGGTGCCCGAGCCAGGTCAATGGGGCGGGTGGCTGTCCGCCCGGCTAGAGGGGCAGGGTTGAGGTCCCTGTGGCGTAGGCCTGCGTGGGTTCAAATCCCACCCCCCGCACCATCTTTATAGTTCTATATATGATAATATATTTTAATAGGTGCAACACATATACCATGAACAAGTCTCTGGCAATAGGAGTAGTCGTGGTGTTGATACTGCTTGCGATCGCCGCTGTGTTTCTGATGCAACCGCAACAAACCACCACGCAGACCCCGACGACTCAGCCGACGGCTACGCCCACTACGACGCCGAGTCCAACTACCACTCCTGCGGTCATTGCGTTGACTATAGGCGTTACAGATAAGGTCACCGACTTGGACCCGTCTAACGCCTACGACTTCTTTACCTGGGAGGTGCTTTACAACACCATGGCTGGTCTTGTGAGGTACAAGCCAGGCACCACGGATCTGGAGCCCGACTTGGCGGAGAGCTGGACTGCGCTGGAGGGTGGGAAGGTCTGGGTGTTTAAGCTTAGGCCTAACCTCAAGTTCTGCGACGGCACGCCGCTCACGGCGGCAGACGTCAAGCGCTCTGTTGAACGCGTCATGAAGATAAACGGGGATCCTGCCTGGCTTGTCACAGACTTCGTGGAGCGTGTGGAGGCGCCCAACGCCACCACCGTGGTGTTCTATCTAAAGGCCCCCGTGAGCTATTTCCTAGCTCTTCTGGCTACGCCGCCGTATTTCCCAGTGCATCCGAAGTACGCACCTGACAAGGTCGATTCGGACCAGACCGCTGGGGGCGCCGGACCCTACTGCATAAGGACTTTTGTGAGAGATCAGCAGATTGTGCTTGAGGCCAACCCCTACTACTACGGGCCCAAGCCGCAGATCTCCAGGGTCGTCATTAGGTTCTATAAAGACGCCACCACGCTGAGGCTCGCCCTTGAGAGGGGCGAGGTAGACATCGCGTGGAGAACTTTAAGCCCGCCGGATATAGAGGCGTTGAGGGCGTCTGGCAAGTTTAAGGTTGTGGAAGTCCCTGGCTCTTTTATCAGGTACATAGTGTTGAATCTAAACATGCCGGAGTTGAAAGATGTAAGAATTAGGCAAGCGCTCGCCGCCGCCGTATGTAGACAAGATATTGCGAAAACGGTGTTCCGCGGCACCGTGGCTCCGCTCTACACGCTGGTGCCGGAGGGCATGTGGAGTTCCTACCCCGTCTTTAAGGAGAAATACGGCGACTGCAACGTAGAGCTTGCCAAGTCGCTTCTCCAACAGGCCGGCTACGGCGCCGGGAAGAAGCTCAACATCGAGTTGTGGTACACGCCGACTCACTACGGCGACACCGAGAAGGACCTCGCCGCCGTCTTGAAGGATCAGTGGGAGGCTACCGGGATGGTTTCAGTCACTGTGAAATCGGCCGAGTGGGCCACCTACGTGCAACAGCTTAGAAGCGGCGCCATGATGGTTTCGCTCTTGGGCTGGTACCCCGACTATTTAGACCCCGACGACTACACGACGCCGTTTTTAAAGACGGGCTCAAACAAGTGGCTCGGCAACGGCTACAGCAACCCCAAGATGGACGAAGTCCTTGCGAAAGCAGCCCTCGAGTTAAGCCAATCGGCAAGAGAGCAGCTCTATAGGCAGGCGCAGCAGATTTTGGCGGAGGACGTGCCCATAATTCCCTTGGTTCAAGGCAAGTTGTTTATTGTGACTAAGCCCAATATAGAAGTCGTGGTGGATCCTACGATGATTCTGAGGTACTGGGCTATTAAGGTCTCTTAAAACGTCTCTTTTTTCCCCATCTTCTCCCCCAACCCCTCTCCCAGGAGGGAGAACCCCAGGGCTGTGATCACTATGAAGGCCCCCGGCACCAGGAGCCACCAGCTCCCGTTTACTATGTAGGACCTAGCGCTTGAGAGGTCAAGCCCCCAGTCGGGCGTAGGAGGGGTGACCGTATAGCCGAAGAAGGCTAGGGCGGACTCAGTTAGGGCGGCGTCTGCTATGTTTATGGTGGCGACGACCACCAGCGAAGGAACCAGGTTGGGCAAGATGTGTCTAAACACTATCCTCCACCGGGGCGCCCCCAGGGCGACGGCTGCCTCGACGAAGAGGCTGGACTTAACCACCATGGTCTCGTTACGCGCCATCCTGAAGTAGGTGGGGATGTAGACAACCCCTATGGCCAACGCGGCATTCAGCGGGCTGGGCCCCAAAATGCTCGCAATCGCTATCGCGAGGATGAGGCTGGGGAAGGCGTACATGCTGTCCATAACCATGTTGAGCCCCTTGTCGAACCTGCCCCCTATGTAGCCCGAGAACATGCCAATGGTGAACCCCGCCGCCGCCGAGAAGAGGGTGGCCAGGAGAGAGATCCCGATAATTACCTGGCCTCCGTAGAGAACTCTGCTGAACACGTCGCGGCCGAGGTTGTCGGTGCCGAAGAGATGCGCCGCGCTCGGCGGGCTGAGGGGGTCGCCGGCCCTCTTCGTTGGGTCGTAAGGCGCTATGAGGGGCGCCAACGCGGACAGCAACACGACGAACAGAACCAGCGTCGTCCCCACCTTCAGCATCATAGCCCCCTCCTAACTCTGGGATCCAGCAACGCGTTTATTATGTCCACGGCCACGTTCATAAACACGACGATCAGCACAAACACCACCACCGTCCCCTGCACGGTGGTGTAGTCCAGATACTGGATCCTCTCAAGCAACAGCGTGCCCAGCCCCGGCCAGGAGAAAGTGGTCTCGGTCAGCACAGCCCCCTGGAGCAACAGCGCAAGCTGTAGCCCCATCATGGTGACGGTGGGCACGATGGCCACGCGGTACGCCTTCCACAGGATGTTTCTTTCAGGAAACCCCATGGCTCTGTAGGCCGAGATGAAGTCCTCGCCGAGCGTCTTAACCATGTTGTTCCTAATGAGGCGTACAAAGACTCCGGACAACACAAGCCCCAGGGTGAAGGAGGGCAACGCCAGGTGCCACAAGGCGTCTGCGAAGGAGTCGAGGCGACCGGAGAGTAGCGAATCCAGCAGGTACAAGCCGGTGATCCTCGGCGGCTCCAACCCCGGCGTTATCCTGCCCGCCACGGGGAAGACGCCGAGCCACACGGAGAACACTAGTTGCAGGGCGAGCCCTATAAATGGGATAAACAGTACATAAGTAACCATGGCGTAGATCCGGGCCGTCAGGTCTACCTTACCGCCGTATCTGGCGGCGAGGAACCCGAAGACGTGTCCCAGCGCTATGCTCACGAGGAAGGCCGCCACGGCGAGCTCCACAGTGGCGGGCAACCTGTCCATTATCTCCGCCGCCACGTCTCTCTTCCCGAAGATTAAGCTTTTGCCGAGGTCGCCAGTGAACACCTGCGCCAAGTAGTCGAGGTACTGCTCGTGAAGAGGCTTGTCAAGCCCCGCCTCCTTGATCAACTGCTCCACGTACTCTGGCGGCGCTTTCATTCCCACCATAGCCACGATGGGGTTGCCCGGTATAACTCGCAAGACGAAAAACACAACAGTAAGCAGAATCAACAACGTAGGCACCGCCAAAGCCACCCGAAGAGCGACATACCTCAGAAGACTCATGCATACAAACATCTCTGGGCAAATAAACTTCAACCTGCCCTTGAGGCAGTTAAAAGCCTATATGCAAGAAGGGTACTTGGCTCATAACCGGCTCTGACACACGAGCGCTTCCAAAAGGCAACAGAAGCCGCCAGCTTGAGACAGCGGTTTAAGCCGCCTATCGAAAAAATATGACCCGCGGCGGATGCGCGGCTTGAGACGGCCATTTCGCAACTCGACACAGCCCGCGGCGCGGGCTTCTGCTCGGCCTCCGCCGCAGAGCCGGTTTTGAGGACGACATGTTTATAGGGGTGTGTCTTGACGCGTAGACTGCGCAGCGCCGGCGGCTGACGCGTTTTCTTCGTACACCTGCCCACGGCAGCTTGCTTCCGCTCAGCTGGCTCAGAGGTGTCAGCCTGCTGTGACCCTACACGGTTGTCCCGACGCATGGGCCTCCGGCTGGCGCATCTTCTTCGGCGGGGATTGCTTCTGCCGGTTGCTTGAGGCGCTCCCCCCGCGTTTACTCCTCGTCGCGGTTGGCGCCGACGGCATTTGAAACCCGTATATGGCCGCCTCCGGCGACGCGGCCGTGAGCCGCCGGACAGATCCCATCCCCGCACCACCTATCTTCATGCCTCGGGCAGAAAATTTTTAAACCGTGGGAAGCACCAGTTTTGGGGCCCGTGGCTTAGCCCGGTTAGAGCGCCCGGCTGATATTTAGTCTGTAATCAGAAACCGGGAGGTCCCGGGTTCAAATCCCGGCGGGCCCACCAGCCTTCTTTTCTGTGCTGGTGTAAATTTTTATACTGGGTAAAAAAATCGGCTTTATGCGTGTCGTCTATGCGGCTGAGGAAGTTGAGATACCCAGCAACGTTAAGGTCGCCGTAGAGAAGACTGGGCCGTTTGACTACGTGGTTAAGGTTAGGGGTCCGCTTGGCGAGATCGTGAAGGAGTTTAGAAATACGCCTGTGGTGATGTCTCTGCAAGACGGCAAGATCGTGCTGGAGGTTTTTGACGCGAGGAAGAGGGAGTACGCCATCTTGGGCACGTACAAGGGGCTTCTTAAGAACATGTTCCTTGGCGTGACGAGGGGCTGGAGGTACAAGTTGAAGGTGATATATACTCACTTTCCTATGCTCGTCAAGGTGCAGGGGAACCAGCTCATTATTGAGAACTTGCTGGGCAGGAAGTCGAAGATCGTTTTGGAGGTTCCTAAGGGGGTTAAGGTGGAGGTCAAGGGCAAGGAGGACGTCGTGGTGGAGGGCGTCGACAGAGACGTGGTGAGTCAGTTCGCCGCCGCAATACAAGCCGCGGTGGAGCTGAGGGGCGACGAGAGGCCGTCTCCGCATGGCCGCGAGGGTGGCCTTGGCGTTGTGGATGGCATCTACGTCGTCGGCTACGAACACGTCAAGGGCTGACTTCCGGGCTTACGCGATCTTTTCGGCGCCGTATTCCTTTGTAGTCTTTCTGTTGCCCTTCTACGTCTTTGAGCTTGGGGGAGGCAGGGAGGAGGTGGGCGTGGCCTACGCCCTCTACGCCTTGGCCATCGTGCTCACGCGGCCCGTCTCCGGTGGTCTCGTGGATTCTGTGGGGAGGCGCCGCGTCTTGGCGGTGGGCGGGGTTGCGCTGGCCGCCGCCATGGCTCTGCTGGGCTTCTCCACGGCGGTCCTCCACGTATATGCCGCGCTTTTTCTGGCCGGGGTTGCGTCGAGCTTGGTAAACGTCGCCGTCGTAGCGTACGTCTCAGACGTCGGCGGGCTTGAGGATCCTGCGCTGTATTCCAAGATGCGGGTAGCGGCGGCGCTGGGGGCGGTTGCGGGCGGCGTCTCGATCCCCGCCGCTTATGTCCTCTCGGTGGTGGCCAGCTACGCCGTTGCGTTTAGGGCGTTGGCGCTGGCCTTCGCGGCGGCTTCGCTTATCGCCTTGGCGTTTCTGCCGGGCGAGACGAGGCACTTGTCGTCCCGCCACAAGTGGACCGACGTGGCCGCGGCGGCGTGCGTGATCTGGCTGTCCTTCCTCCTCGGCCTGGCGCTTGGGCTCTACGGGCCTCAGATACTTCCGCATCTACACCTCAAGTTTTCACTCTCGCCGTTTACGGCCATCCTTGTCTACCTGCCGGCAGTGGTTGCCTGGCTTTACGGGCCGAGGCTTGCGAGGCCCAGCCGCCGCGTGGTGGCGGCTGGCGCCGCGGTCATGTCCATAGCGTTGCTCGGCATGGGCCTATCGCCGAGCCCCGTCCTCTTCTCCGTGTTTTGGCTTCTGGAGAGCTTCGGCGTCGCCGCGGTCTCCACGGCCCTGGATCAGTCTCTGGCTAGGCATGTGGCTGGGGCGTACTGGGGGAGGAGCTACGGCGTGTATCAGGCGGTGAACAACCTCGGCTACTCCCTGGGGGCCGCGGCCTCTGGGTACCTGCCCGACCCGTTTATCTACGCCGTCGTGCCGCTTGTGGCTCTGCTCGCGTCTCTCTCTATGTGTAAAGCCCGGTGAATATGCCCAGCGGGATGAGGAGGCCGACGGCGAGGTTTAGGTTGAAAGCCCTGGCCACCTCCCCCCTCGCGCCGAGGATCGCCGAGTAGACCTCTAGAGCCGCGCCGGCGAGTGTCGCCGGGAGGCCCCACGTGGAGAGCCCGTAGAGGAGATGGTTCGCCACGTAGAGAGCCGCCGACATGGTGAGGAGAAGTAGGGCTGTGGCGTCCGCCGTCTTTAAGCCGAAGCAGGCGGCTACGCTACCGAGGCCGTGGGTCTTGTCGAAGTGGTAGTCGCCTTTGGAGTACATGACGTCGAACCCGGCCACCCAGAGCGCCGAGGCGGCCACGAGAAGCCAAGGAGTCTTGGCCAACGCGGCTTCTAGGTCGTCGGGGTGCATGGCGATGGCGGCGCCGAGGGGCACGAGGGCGTAGACGAGGCCTAGGTGGAGGTGGGGCATGCAGTGTAGCCTCTTGGCGTAGGGGTAGGTGACGACGACGAGGAGGTAGGGGGCGGCGAGGATCAGGGGCCACCTGCCCAGGGCGGCGGCTGAGAGGATGAAGACGGCGGCTCCGAAGGCGAAGACCCCGTAGGCTTCCCTGAAGCTCACCTTGCCGGCGACGAGCATCCTGCCCTGGGTCCTTGGGTTTAGCCTGTCTATGGGGTAGTCGGCGATGTTGTTCCACGACATGCCGGCGGTTCTCAGGCCGAATACCGCAAGCCCTATAAACACGGCGCGCCACAGATCCATATGGCCCCCCGCGAGGAGGGCGGCGGCGTATGCCATCGGGAGCGTGAAGACCGTGTGTTCCACCCTTATAAACCTGAGCAACCTCGCGGCCGTGGCCCCCACAACCTCCGGGTCGAAAGACACGGAACGGGATCCGTGCCATTTTAAGTGATTTTCGAAAAAGCCTAACTGCCTGCACGGCGTGTAGGACGCGGTGAAGCGCCGACGGCAAAGGGGACACAGGGCCGATCACGGAGAGGACGACCTGGATAACAGGATAAGCCCCGCATCATCGGAGGGGCCAGTTGGGCGCGGATCCCCATCCTCGGCGCCGCCGACGCAAACAAAGTGCCGCCATCTAAGCACCAAAAAGATTCCAACAGGAAAAGAAGCCTCTGTGTTTGCGGTTGATTTTATATCAAGCCGGGTTCCTGCGGTATGCGACGCAAGCGAAACGCAGAACGGAGAAATAAGCACGCCCAGCATACTTAGATATACCAAGAGAAGTATATATGATGGCGAGAAAAATAACGAGACGTGGTCTCATCGGACTCGGTCTATCGCTTGGAGCGATGGCTACGCTGTATCCGTTCCTCAGATGGGGCTACGAAATTACACAACCGCTGAGACACGCCGCACCCAGAGGCGTGTGGTTTGAGAAGATCGGAGAGGCTCCCAGCGACGGCGAGGTGGAGTTGAGGTTTGTAGATGAGGCAGGCAACCCGGCGGAGTTTTCGGCGCTTCTCTTCTGGGAGCCGACGGGTGAAGCAGAGGAGGTCTACATACGGGGAAGGCTGAGACTGCCGAAGAGGGAACTGGCCCACCGTGTGGACAAGTGGAAGGAGTTCCTCAGCGGACGGGGCGAGCCGCCTAAAACCGAAAACACCCTGCTCACCATACTTCCCATCTCCGCTCCCGGGGAGGCACTGCCCTACACAGCGCTTCTAGAGAATCCCAGATTCACCAACAGAACCTACGTAGTGAGGGGGAGGCAAAGCCGACGCGCCGCCGGCCCCTCCTTCGCCGCATGTCCTAACGCTAAACTGGTCTACGACTCCTATGTAGACATCGCCAACTGGGTTCCAGCCGTGGGCTTAATAGACCAGTCAAGCAATGCCTTTGGAGATAGCGATGTGACATTTAGCTATGTTGTGGACGGCTCTGCTTTAACGCTCAACGCCCACGGCGCAGTCAGCTTTGGTTACGGCACCTCAGCTAGAATAAGCGGCACATACAGCTGGAGCACGGGCACCCTCTGGAAGCAAGAGGGGAGGAAATTTACAATCACAAGCGACGGCCAATCGGCCTCAATCGTGTTCTACAACATCAGGCTAAGGGTTTCAGTTATCGAAGTCTACACAAATTGTCTCGTCAGTGACGTCCGGGCAGTCCAGAACCCCATTTATATAGAAACGACGGAGACGCTTAACGCCCTCAACCACGTCCCGGCCGGGGCGTTAGACGCGGCGGAGCCTGTCCAATATCTGAGCTTCCTCGGGGAAGACGGCAGAGGAGGAGGCGGCAATGCGATTTGGTTTTTAGAGTTTCTGATAAACGAGCCGCTCCTCGACGTCGGCGGCAGGGTCGGCATCGGCCTCCCCGTGGGTTCCTACGTAAAGCGGGTGCTCGGGTCCTATGCGAGTGTCGCGGAGAAAGTATATGTGGCGTTGAACTTCCAGGGGTACGGCGGAGTTCCCCTTTACTCAGCCCATGTCTCCACCGACGCGCCGCCTGGGGTTAGGTATGGGGCCTACATACACCGCGCCCAGCTCATACACTACCTAAAAGATTACGCGTTTAAACCGCTCAACACCATCGTAAAGTTAACAGATTAAAATGGGAGGTACACTTTTTCGTATGCGAGTCGGCATTTTATTGCTTGTCGCGGCGGCTTTGCTTCTGTTGTGGCTGGTTGTGGGTTGGCGGGGCGGGGTGGACCCCCGTAACTACGAGGCGGAGTACGCCGTGGCGGCGGTGTATGAAACGGCTACTGGCAGGAGGGTTGTGGAAGTTGCGCGATGGGTGATGGGCGTTGGCGAGGAGAACTACACAGAGTTTCGGCGGCTGACGGCAATGTCGGAATATACGCTTTACGCGGCTACTGAACGCGGCCGCGTCTACACGGCAATGTGCGTCCCCGACGGCGGTTGCGGCCCCAGTAGCGGCCCCAGCCTGCCGCTCGACCTCAAGCTTTCTCCCTTTATTAAGCTACCACCCGGCGGGACCGAAGCCGGCCCATGTGAACACTTGGGATGGAGGGGCGTGGTATATAGGTATAAAGGCGTGGCGGTTTCGCTCCCTCACGCCGCATCTATGTCTAGGGATCTCGACGTGTGCATCTGGCGCGGCGTGGTGCTGTGGATGCGAGCGCAGGGCCCCAACGACACGTTGTGGATCAACGCCACCTACCTACGCCCCTACGATAAATCTAGGTACTGGCAGATCTTGAATATCGTTAAGAAGTACAGCCGGTGAGGTGTGCGACGGGCCCTAGGAGGCGGGTTAAGCGGCTGATAGCGTTGCAAATTTTTATGTGGATGTTTGTGAGTCTCCGTGGACGACGTTGATCGGCTTCTGTGGAAGAAGGCGCTTGAGCTCACGGGCAGGGAGAGGGCTCCTAGGTGTTGCCAGCTGAACTACGCTACGGGCCACGTGGCGGCGGGCGAGGCTCAGTTGCGGAACGCGGTGATGGGGTGCAAGGTGGCCTTTGTTATGTTCTTTGGGAAGACATGCCCCTACTGCCAGATGTTTGACCCCATCTTTAGGCAGGTCGGCGAG
>WYEI01000302.1 GCA_009903905.1 Pyrobaculum sp.
AACCTCGCCGCCATGAACGTTGTTGAGCTGGCGCAGTTGCTCAACAAAGAAGACGAGCTGGAGAGGGCTGAGCTGGTGTTGGCGGAGATTAGGCGGCTGGCCGGCGTTGCGCCGCGGCTGGTGAACGTGCTGGAGGCTCTCAAGGCCCAGAAGGAGTTGCCTGTAATTAAGACCGGCGTAGCTGAATTCGACGAGAAGACGCCGTGGGGTGGGCTTAGGCGCGGGTTGATATACGGCATCGCCGGCGAGTTCGGCACCGGGAAGTCCATGTTCGCCATACAGTGCTCGGTGAAGGCGGCTATAGAAAATTGGCGCGTCATGTTCATCGAAACAGAAGGGGCGCTGAACCTCGACTTGTTTGAACGCATTGCCAAGAGGTTCGGCGCAGACCTCAACGCGTTGCTGGACAGGTTAACCATCGTACAAGCCACAGACATGCTGGACGTCAAAGAGATCCTTCTGTCTCTCTTTAAACAGCCTGTGGATCTCGTCGTCATAGACTCCTTCGTGTCGCATGCACTTAGGGCCCAGTTTAGAGGCAGGGAGAGGCTTGCGGCGCGTCAGCAGTTCCTCGCCTACCTCCTCGACATTTTGCGCCGCAAGGCCAGAGTTTTCGGCACGGCGACTATCTTGACGGATCAAGTGATTGACGTTCCTGAGATGTTTGCCGCTAAGATCAAAAAACCAGCAGGGGGGAACATCTACTCGCAAGGAGCCAACGCTCTGCTTATGATGTTTAGATACAACAAGACGAAGCCGGAGGGCTACATGGTGCCTATCGACGTCCCCGGCATGTCGCCGAATATTGAAATCCACTACGTAATCAAAGATGACGGACTATACTGACACTTTCGGACAACACTGTAGTTTTGATGAAGCGCCACATTTATAAGCCGCTGTAGGGCTTTACACATGGAGCTGTATCAGATGGCGGTCATAGCCATCGCCTTGGCTAACCTGGCGGTGACTGTGTGGCTCCTCAGATTGTTGATTCCGCTGTGGCGGTATCTGAAGAAAGTGGTGTTTGTGGTGGATGAATATGACTTTAACCGTTTAATCAGTCAGTTCCTCAACGGCGAGAAGCCCATGTCTGAGACCATCCACATTAAGACCACGGAAAACAAGGAAGAGGGCTACAAGGAGATTACCATCACGAGGGCCTATAAGAAGCCGTTGGACGCCCGGGAAATCCAGGAGAACTTCGTGCGGCAGATGGCTGAGAAGCTTCAGTGATGATTGAGCTCCTCGCCGTTCAAGCTATAACCACGGCGGCGCTGGCGGCTGTAATCATCGAGTTGAGGAGGGAGCTGTTCCCCATGATCGCGACGGCCGGCCAGGAGAATCTTGGGTTTTGGATACGCTCCGTCGACGTCTTGGCGGTAGAGACGCCTCAGTTTGAGGTGTCCAAGACCGTAGTTAGGATCCGCTGGCAACTCACAGAAGAGCTCTTCCTGATACACCGCCTCAGGTTCTACAACGTGGCCATACGCCCCTCCAACCGGGGTTTCTACCAACAGTGGAAGGCGTGGCTGAACGGGGACAGCAGGTATAGATGTGTGGTGGAGAAGCCGCGTCGCCTAGCTAGGATATATTCCAAGGCGATAGAAGTGGTCTGCTACGACATGGAGAACGAGAAGGATAGAAGGCTTTGGGAGGTGATTGAGATCATGCGGCGCGGGAGGAAGCGCTAAACCTAGGCCGAGGCAGGTACGCGCCGAAAACCCACTCTTTTTTCCGCCTCTCCGGCCATCCCCCCGCCGCCTTAAGCCGCAGTCACAGCTGTGGCGGCTCACCGCTTCAACACCTCCGCCGGGCTGCTGTTTTAAACTGCGGCTCTCTTCTTGCATGTATCAACGCGGCTCAAGCCACCCGCCGTCTTAAACCACGTACCCGCCGGACTTTCAAAAGCCGTTTTAAACTGCGTTTGAGGCACGCCAGCGCCGTCTTAAACCACATTCAACTATTGCGACGTGGTTTCCGCCGTCTTAAACCACGTTGCTCCACAGCCGCGTCTCCGTCTTACGCCAACGCAGTTTAAGACGGCACCACAGAAAGGCCCCCCACCCCGCGGCTCAACACAGTTTAAGACAACATCCTTTGAAATGAGGAGGATAAATGCGGTTTAAAACGGCGTCGCTAGACGCGGTTTAAGACGTCTTTTGAGATGGGGAGAAAAAACGCAGTTTAAGATGTCGTCAATGGGCGCAGTTTAAGACAGCGTTCTTTGACGCAGTTTAAAACGGCGTATTTTGTCGGAGTTTAAGACAGCGCCACTAGTCGTGGTTTAAGACGTCGTATTTTGCCGCGGTTTAAGATAGGGAGGATGAACGCGGTTTAAGATGGCGCAATTTGACGCGGTTTAAGAAGGCGCTTTTCAACGCAGTTTAAGAAGGCGTCAATAGACGCAGTTTAAGAAAGCGCTCTTCTACGCAGTTTAAGACGTCGTGTTGAAAGGGGAAGGACAACGCGGTTTAAGATGTCGTATTTTAACGCGGTTTAAAACGGCGCCGCTAGTCATGGTTTAAGACGTCGGGAAAAAGCCGTGGTTTAAGACGTCGGTTATTCGATACGGTTTAAGACGGCATTACTATACGCGGTTTAAAACGGCGCTCTTTGGCGCGGTTTAAGATAGGGAGGATAGTCGTGGTTTAAGACGGCGTCAATAGACGCAGTTTAAAACGGCGTATTTTGTCGGAGTTTAAGACAGCGTCTGAAATGGGGAGTATAGACGCGGTTTAAGACGGCAGTTTAAACTGCGTTTGAGAACAACGCGGTTTAAGACGGCGCCGCAGAAAGACTCCGCCGTTTTAAACTGTTAAATATTCCCCTCTCCCCAATAGACATGCAATTCGTGATCAACGGCGTCAAGTACTGGATCATGCTAGGGCCCTCCGGGCTGACGCTCTACAAGAAGGAGGGCTCCAAGACAAAGTACCTCGGCCGCCGGTCAATTGCTGAAATCAAGGAGATGCTGGCAAAGGCAGACGCCGAGGCGGTGCAGAGGATCAAGGCGGAGCTGGAGACCGTAAAACAAGCCGTCGAAAGCCAGAAGCCGCCGCAGACGGCGCAGACGGCGCAGACGCCCTCTCTCATCTGGAAAAAAGACGGCCACACCTACTGGATCCTCCAGTATGGTACATCTTTCTACACCTACGTGAAGGGGCCTTCGACTAAGCACCGCCCCAAGCTTGTGGAGAAGACTGACGTGACTGGCGCCATCGACCGCCTTGTGGCCGCCGGCGCCCTCCACGTGCTGGAGGCTCTGCGGCTCTTAATCAACGGCCTACACGCCGCCGTGTCCGACCTGCAGAGGCCTCCCGCGGAGGCGCGGGAGGATTCTAAGAAGCCGCAGGCTGAGAGTACATCGGACGGAGCTCAGAGGGCCCCTCAGGCCTCGCGGAGGGAGGCTGAAGCCGCGTTGAGGGAGCTGAAAAGCGCGTTGCGCAGAGCCGTGGAGAGGTGGGGTGAGGAGTGGCGTATGAAGACTAGAGGTTTGGAAGAACCAGACGCAGAGTGGCTTAAAAAGAAGCTGATGGACTTCATCGGCGCGTATATTCATCTGCTGGAGAAGATACAGCCATATGAAGACCTGCTGGATAAGTTCGCAGACGCGGTGGTGGAGGCCGCCGCGGGCCGCCTCACCAGATCTAACGCCCTAGAAATCCTGAAATAAGCCGACCCCGGAGGGCCCACCCGCCCCGCAACCTCTGACCGCGGCCGCAGGTCGAACCACCGCTCTACGGGGCGGGAGGCGGCTCGGCGGAGTTAAGGTTTATCCGGCCGGCTACCAGGGGAGACATGCCGCCCACACCTAAACAGGTAAAGAAAGAAGAGGGCAAAGAGAACGCCAAGGCGGTGAAGGCTAAGAAGGCGGTAGTCGTTGCGCTTCTGTTGTTTGTGGTGCTGGCGGCGTTTGTGCATGCCCAGACTACCACCCAGGCTGCTACCTCTGGCAACAAAACTAAAGGTAGCGCGGATAAGATAGTTGGCGAGGTTACAGGCTGGGCTACAGGCGGTGCCGGGCTGATGATTACTTTATTCGGCGCAATGTTCTGGGCCGCGGTGGGGATAGCCATATTCCACATAGCCGTGTCCTACATAGCCCCCACGCGCTTCCAGAGGCTGGGGGCCATGTGGGATGCGGTGGAGCGTGCTAAAGACATAGCGATAGGGCTGGCCGTGTTGTTTGTCATATTCTACGGCATAATGGCCGCAGCGGCTACAATCACAGGAGAATTCAGCACCGAGACGGCCTGGGATCTATTCGTCAAGATAGTGTCGAAGCCCCTCGTGGAGCTATACAAGGCAGTATTCCCACAACAGCCCGGGGCATCGCCAGGAGGACCATAGCCGGGCTCATGGCCCAACCCAACTTTTTTTCCGACCTCTCCCTTGACCCCCTCTTCCTCTCCGGCTTAGCTGTCCTTACGGCCCAGGCCCTGTACTACGCGGGGGTCTGGTTTATTGGCGGCCGGTCGCAGAAAGAGCGGGCCATGGAGGGGTTTGAACACGTAATCCTCTCTGGTGTGCTTTTCGGCTTGGCGCTGATCTTGGTCAACCTGTCGCTGTGGGGGCTGAACACCTACCTGTCTGTGGCAGGCGTGGAGCTTCCCGCCAACAGCGCCATCAGAATCCTCAACCAGACAAAGGGATGGTGGGACTTCGGGGCCAACGTCCAGGCTGCGCTTGGGATTGCCGAGGGGACGTATAGAAGCTACGCCATTGAGTCGGGCGTCGTGCTGGGGGCGTACGCCGGCGCGGTGGTGGCCACCGGCGTGACGCACTGGACCAGCCCCATCTCCATGGCCATATTAAATGTCTACGCCTTCCTCGTCACAGGCGTGACCACGGTGTTGCTCTCATCCGCTGTGTACGCAGTGGCCATGACGCTGGCCCGCACCTGGCCCGCCCTCCTCCCCGTGGGGGCAGTTCTCGTGACGTATGAAAAGACTAGGCACCTGGGGGCCTGGCTCCTCGCCGTGTCTGTCGTTGCGCCTGTGGTGTTGATAGCTGGGGCAGATGTGCTGTTATCCGCCGTAGGCCCCGGCAAAATCGCCGCCCTAGCCAGCGCGGTGACCCCCTTCTTCGCCTTCTCGTTCCAATACTACGATTCGCTGTTTAAGGCAATGATCATGCTGGGGCTCATAGGGCTGACGCTGGGCGTGGTGACCTACGCCGCCTCCCGCCTCTTCGACCACGCAGGCGCCTCACTGGCGCTGGAGTAATGTACGACGTAGGTCTAGTCATCTTGATAATCCTCGCCGCCCTTGTGATGTTGATTCGTGGGGATCCCAAGTGGACCCTACCGGCGTTGATAGGCGCCTTCGTGCTCTTCCTAGTGCCCATGGTGACCATGTACACCATAGCCTTCTTCACCCCCGGAAGAGAGCTCCCGCCTCTCTTCGAGGTGAGGCAGGGCGAGTTCTTCCCCTACCCATACCCAGACGCCTTGAACCTGCAACAAGCCCTTGAGAGGAACTACAAGAAAATCCATGAGACCTACGAAGGCCTTAGGACGGCTCAAGAGCTTTCTGCGGGGGCTGTCTTCGCCGTGGCGTATACAGAGACTATACTCCTCATAGTTGGCACTGTGACAGGCGGCGCCCCCGCGGCAATCATACAGCTATCCAAATTTGCCGCGTACTTCTCCAAGGTGGGGGATCCGCTTCTACAGATAGCCCTAACGGCCTACAACGCCGTCACCGCCTTCGTCATGATATTCCACTTCCTGGAGTTCATGGCCGGGCTGGCGGTGAAGATGGCTGTGCCGCTTCTTGCCCTTTCGCTCTTCGCCGTAATCTTCGGCCCCACCAGGGCGTTGGGGGGCGCTTTGCTGTTCTTCGCCCTCATTATGATCGTTCCGTCGTATATCGGCTACTACTTGGCGCCGCTGGGTAAGGAATTCGCCACATGGGGCGTCGAAACTGCAAAATGGCTCAACGCCACAGCTGTGAACGCCACCGGCATAGCGCCGGTGCCGCTCATAGCCGTGGAGGGCGCCCCCCACACCCTCTTTCTCGGTAGGTACAACAACACCTTTGTGTTGAAGAGCCCGGATGAAATAGCCGCCAAGATAAACCAGACACTGGGCCTCCACAACATAACTACGTCGAAAGACGCAATCGCCGCCGCCCTGGAGCTGGCCAAGAGGTACAAAGTCTTCGACAAGGCCGCCTTCAACGGCACCGACTGGGTGACGGCCACGGCCGGCTCTATCACGCCCATAGCCTATGGCAACAAGACTTGGCTCTACACAACAGCCATAAACACCTGGCTAGACTTCCCAGCACCGGCGCCCCAAGAGGGTGGATGTGTCCAACACGGCGACTTCCGCGAATTTATAGACTACCTCGCGCCGCCGGAGGAGGCGCAGAGGCTTAAGGAGCGGGTGGATAACCTCACCCGCGCCATTTGTCAATACCACGAATGGCTGGGCTACAGAAGCTACTTCCTCCAGATAGACGTCCCCGCCCACTGGCGGCTCCTCACAGTGACCGTGAACTACACGGCGAAGGACAGACACGGGGTTGTAGACAAAGGCATCACATATGCGCACAACGGAGTGTGGGGCTGGCTGTCTGGGCCGGACAACGAGACCTGCTTCAACGCCTTGGGCAACAAGTCCAACTGCGCCGCGTTAGACACTACGGTTAGGGTCGGCCGCTACAACTTCTCCTTGTGGTCTGGTGAGAAGCAGGTCATCAACCCAATTACCGACAGGGTTCGTTCAGAGTTCAGCTTCGCCGTGCGGAACTCCTCTCAGCCTGTGTTTGGCAGATCCGTCAGCCTCCACCGGTGGGTGGAGACTTGCGAGTGGTGTTGCGAATACGAAAACGGCACATGTGTACAGTGGTGCTCATCGTCAAGAGACGTCTGGCAGAGGGCAAATGTAACCAAGAGGCTGGGCGAAGACCGCTATCGATACAACACTACGGTGTACGCTCGGCCTTGGGTGCCTGAGGAGGAGAAGAACTACACCGGCCGCATTCCCGTCACAACGAGGACGTGGAACGTGGAGATCTGGCTTGATTACGGGGAGTGGAGTGGAGACGCGCCGCCAAGCGATGCAAGTTGCCAAACCAGCGACAACAGGACGTACATGGTGCTGTCTTTCTTCAGAGCCGTGCCGGGGCCTCCGCGCGTCTTATACGCCTTTACGTGGATGGACAGCGTAGGCGTTTTGTTTCATAGCCGGCGTGGAGGAAGCCTGCCGGACATACTGGCCAACTACACGGATACGGACGGGGTGAGGGTTGTGGAGTACTTAGAGGGCGTGGAGCATCAATACTACTGCTACGCCGACTTCGTGCCGACGGCAGAGCCGCGTTGGCGCCCCGTGGTAGACGCCGAGCGCAATCTGACTAAGCTTTTGAAAGACAACTACCTAAACCTCATCATCATTAGAAACGTCTCTCTGGCCTACTTCGCCAGGGTGGGGCCGTACCTCGCGGCGGCTGAGGCCAGCAACTCCTCTCTGGCGAAGGCAACCGCCGCATCTGTCAGAGAGTTTTTGGCGTTGTTGAACAAGACGCCCGGCGCCGCCCCGCTTTACTACACCCGTCCAAACAGCTACAGAGGGATGAACGTCATAATCGCCTGCGTCATGTACGACTGGCGCGCGCCGGTGAACCTCACCGCGGAGCTTCGCCTCCACCCCGCAAGGGAGTGGTGGGTTGCCTCATACCCAATGGGCGACTCGCGGGTGGCTAGACACGTGGCTGAGGCTAAGGCCGACATGTTCAAATACGTCTTCGGCACTCCGCCGCCTCCGCCGCCGGCTAATCTGTCGGGATACGTGAAGCAGTGGCGCATACCCTGGAACAACAGGACTCTGCCCTACAAGCCGTACTACAGCTCAGACATGAAGATGCCGCCTAGAGACAACGAGACGGGGATCCCGCTTTGGAATATTCAATATCTTGAGGACGTCCAGACAACGCAGAGCAACGTGTTGAGCTGGCTCTTCACTGTATTATTCGTCACAATCCTCTCTATAGTTGCTGTGTTTGAATTCCTCGGCGCCCTCTTCGACTTCCCCACGCCTATGAGGGAGGTCTACGGCTTCGTCATAGGCGTAATTCAGGACTGGACGTATTGGCTTCCGTTTAGGGTGGCGGTGCGGGGTAGGCTTCTGCAGAGGGTTTGGCTGGCGGTGAAGAGGCCGGTGATGAGGCGGACTGTCCGCGTGGCGGCTCGGGTCCACTCCTTCTTCGCGTCGCGGATACCAGGCCTTAGGCGCATACGGAGCCCCGACCTTAAGGAGTACTACAGGCGGTACATCCTGTGGCGTAGGGAAATCGCCATCAAAGACCCGGCTGACCAAATTAGAGAGGAGATCAAGACCAAGGCGAGGCAGGACGCCTTGGAGCGCGTAAGGCGGGCCGCGGAGGAGAGGGCCGACGCGGAGTGGGTGAGGAACTGGAGGCGGAGGGCTGAGGAGGAGGAGAAGACGAGGCGTGAGACGTTTGAAAAGATCAAGCGCATCTTCAACGCCGGAGACATCATCGAAGTTCTTAGGGAGCTGTCGCCTAGGTTCGACGCCTGGGTGCAGGAGAGAGTGGAGGCGAGCAGAGGCTCGTGGTCTTACCACCTCTTCTGGTGGAGGCAGGACAGAATACCGTATATATGGCGGGTACTGCTCAACCTCGACCCGCACGTGGTGGCTAGGCTGGTGGCTGAGGGCAAGATCAAGCCGGAAGACGCCGCGCTGTACCTAAACCTCCGCGCCGCTGTGGAGGCCCACGTGCGGGAGTTGAGGTGGGGCTGGGCCAGGCTTCATACGGTGTCTCAGTACGTCAAGATGGCTGAGGAGGAGTTTGAGAAGGCTAGGCAGAAGATGGTGCACGAGGCGGAGAAGGGGCTGGCCGACTTCCGCAGATTCGCGGCGGAGTTCCAGAGGCATTTCGAAGTCTTGAGGAGGTACTTCACGGAGGATCTTTCGAAGCTGGATGAGGGGGAGCGGAGGCGGCTGGAGGAGGCGGCGAAGAGCGTCACGGAACGTCTCAACGAGGCCATTAGGCACTTCGCCGTTATCGACAAGGCGCCTAGGGCTAGGGTGGTATCTGCGCTTAACGAGGCGCTTCAACGCGCCGCAGAGGGGAAGGCGCCTCTAATCCCCAGAGACGCCTCTGTCGAGGGTGTTGTTAAGCACCTGGCGTTGATGGACTTGGAGACGGCTGTAAAGGTGTTGAGGAGCGCCGAGAGGTTCCTGGAGGCTCACTACGCCGTTGCGCCCACTCGCTACGACACTAGGCAGATCGCGGCTGAGGTGGTGAAGTGGAAGATCGAGGAGCAACTACCAACGCTTAAGCTGGCGGGAGCCGCCCGCGGCATTGTGCTGGGCGGCAGAAGCGCAGAAGAGGGCGAGGCCCTCCTCAAGGCCTGGAAGCCTAGAGACCCCCACGGCTTGGTGGCGGTTGCCGTGCACGGCTTTGCTACGGTAGTAGACGTCTACGTGGAGAGGCCTTGGGAGGCTGTCGCGTACCGCTTCTCATACATCCGCGAGCGGCCGCTGGAGGTGCGTGAAGCCTTTAGGATCAAGTCTGATGTTGTCCTTACCACGGAGTACGCCAAATACCTCGCCGGGTTTAGGGCTGAGGAGAAGGCTCTTGAAATTCTGAGGAAGGCGGTGGAGTACCGCCGCATTATGCACATGCTGGAAAGGGCTGAGGAGCTGAGGCTGACGCCTCTCGCCGTGGAGAGGCTTACGGCAGACGCCGAAAGGCTGAGGCAGGAGGTTTTGCAGGAAACGGCAGAAATCTATAGGAGATTTAGAGAGGAGTTCTTCTTCGTCAAAGACCTCCTAGAAGGCCACAGAGTGGTTAGGCGGGAGGTGCCTGAGGTGAGGGAGGTGGTTAAGGCGTTCGAAGATGCCGTGGCGGAGGCGTTGAAGGCGCCTCAGCGCAGGGAGAGGGTTTTCCGCGAAGTATTCGTGGAGCGGGTGGAGAGGCTGGTGGAGGAGTACATGAAGCGTCAAGACGTGGAGGCTGTGGAGAGGATTAGACGCGCCGCGACTGAAATTGCCAAAATATCCGAATCTGCGGGCTGGAGGGCGGTGGAGGACGTCGCCCTCGTGTTGCCAACTGTCGCAAAGGCCTTCGATGAGGCGTTGAAGGCAGTGAGCCAGTCGAGAGACTTCTCTCGCTTCGCCGAGGCCTTTAAGGCGAAGGCGGAGGAGGCGGCGAAACAGCTGGAGCAACAGGGGATGAGCGACGCCGCGGCGCGGGTGAGGAAGGCGGCTGATAAAATCGCGGAGGAGGTCTACTTCGGCGGGCGGTGGGCAGTGGAGAGGCTTAGGCCGCTTCTCTTGCCGGAGCATTCCGGCGATGTGTTGAGCAGGCTGGAGTTTCTACACACTATCTTCACCACCGAGACGCTCGGCACGTATAGAGAGCTTGTGTATCTAAGGCAGGTTGAGGGGATGGTGAATGAGGTTAAGGGCCTGGCCTCTGCGCCTGGGGTTGCCGAGGAAGCTCTGCGGAAGGCGGCTGAGGCTGTGCCCGCAGTCAAGGACACAGCTGTGAAGGCGGAGGCGGCGCTTAGGGACAGGAGGTGGGCGGAGGCGGCGGAGTTGCTGAGCCTCGTGAAAGGCGTCGCGGAGGAGAATAATCGTCAGGCCGCGGATGTGGTCAGAGGCGTGGAGGAGGCGGTTGACCTCGGCCGCAAGGCGGCTGAATACGGCAGGAGGGTGTCGGAGCTTCTCCCGCGGGCTGAGGCTTTAAACGCCGATGAGGTTAAGCCGGCTCTTGAGGCGGCTGTCAATAGGGACTACGGCCGCGCCCTCGTATTGATCGAGGCCGCAGAGAAGAGCATCAACGAGAAGATTGCGGCAGTGAGAGACGTAGAGCCTCTAGCCAAGACGCTGGAGCGCCTCGGCATTGATGCCACACGCCTAAGCTCGCCGGAGTACAGGCAACGTGCCGTCAAGGAGGTGGAGGAGGCCGTTGCGGCTATGCGCGGCTTGGCCGACCTGCCCACAGCCGTGCAACGCGATGCGGAGAAGGTTGCCAAAGCCGCCGAGGCCTTCGTCATGGCTGAGACAGCCTCGCTGTTTAGGGCAGTGGAAAAGGTGAGAAAAGAGGCGGGAGACGCCTACCCCATCTTCACAAAAGCCCTCGCTGAGGCGCTGAGGGCTCCGGAGGGGGATAGGGCTGAGGTGTTTAGGCGGGTCTTCACAGCTGAGACGGAGAAGATGGTTAAGGCCTTCGAGGAGCGCGGGCTTAAGACAGAGGCGGAGAACCTGCGGAAGGCGTCTGAAACTGCGCTTAAGATCTCTGAGACAGTAGGCTGGAAGGCGCCTGAGGAGATAACACAGAGGCTCCCCTCCGCAGTGGCTGAAGCGGAGAGGTTAATCGCGAAGCTGAGAGATGAGGCCGCCGTGAGGCAGATCTCCGAATACGGCTACTACTCCGCTCTGGCCTCCCTAGCGAGGGAGGCTAAGGAGGTGGTCACAGCTAAGCGCGACGTGGAGGAGAAATTAGCCAAGCTTATCGATGACGTTAAGCCGGCGGTGGATCTCATAGCGCCGCATCTGACGCCTTTATTAGAGAAGGTTAAGGCAGGCGACTACTCCGTCCTCCCGGCGCTTGAGGCCGAGCTCCCGAAGCTGGTGGAGCGGCACAGGCAGCTACAGGTGTTGGTGAATGAGCTGGAGAAGGCGAGGAAGAGTCTAGACGCGGCGGCGCGCATCGGCGAAAAGATAAAACAGCTAGAAGACGCCCTCAAGAAGACGCCGGAGGACGTCAAGGCAGTTTTCAACGAGGCCTTTAAGGCGCTGGAGAGGAGAGACTTCGAGAAGGCTTCAAAAGAGCTCGACAAAATCCTAAAAATTGTCGAGGAGAAGAGGGAGAGGCTTCAGCCGCTGGAGAGAGAGGTTAGGGAGGTCAAGGCTCTGGCAGAACAGCTAGGCCTTGAGAAGGTTGTCAAGGCTCTTGAGAAGCCGACGGAGAAAAACGTGGCCAAGGCATTGGGAGAGCTGGAGAGGGAGCTGGCTAGGCTCTACGGCGCTCTTGAGCTTGTGGAGTACGTTAAAAGGCCTAGGGCAGACGCCGACTTCGGCCACGCCTGGGGCGCGGCTAGGGTGCTGGGTCTTGAGGAGGTGGACAAACTGTTTAGAGCTTTGTCTGAGATTTCGTTATACCAGCTTAGGGAGGGCCGCGAAATTTTCCGCAACCCGCTTTACGACGAGGTTAAGCACCTCATAGACCAGGAGTGGGTTAGGTCTTTGGTTAAGGCGCCGATGTATAGCTACATCGTGGATAGGCTTGGCCCCGACGTCCTCCAGCCGACATATGCCAGGTGGTATGGCCTCTTCGTGGAGTACGGCCCGTACTTGAACACAGCCTACGAACACGCTAGGACAAGCGCGGTGGTGGCGAGAGCCCCCGTCGGCATAACAGGAGGCTTCAGCTACGCCGACAAGATGATGCGTTGGCTGGGGGACTTCAGCCAGGAGGCCGTTATGCGGGGCCTCAAGGCGTACTACAGAGGCGAGGGGAGGCCGTTTAGAGAGCTGTCGGAGATGACGGTGATAGGCGCTAAGATACAGCTCTTCGACAAGGCGGCCTCCGTCTTGATGGCCAAAGCCACACAGATGCTCTCCGAGGCTGGAGCCGCATCCGACGAGGCTGTCGCTAAGCGGCTTATGACTGAGGCTGAGGAGCTGAGGCTGTTGGCTTTCGCGTTGCGCGCGAAGGCGGCGTATGAGGAGGTGCGCCTTGTCCAGACCTACCTCAAGGGTGTGCAGAGGAGGGCTGAGGCGCTCCTCCGCGAGGCTGAGAGGGAGAGGGACACGGAGAAGAGAACGGCGCTGAAGATTAAGGCCAGGGAAATGCTGGAAGCGGCCCAGAGGAAGGCGGAGAAGCACATCGCAGACGCCCGCGCCAGCTACAAGGCCCATCTGGCCGAGATTAAAGACTTCATCGGGGCTCACGGCGATGTCCGGGAGGTGGGGATGAAGTACTTCGGCCTCACGGCTAGGGCCTTCGCCGGCGATCCCGAGGCCGTGGCTGAGCGGATGATACGCGCCGTAGACGTGAGACGCATCATCAGCTGGGCCGACGAGCTAAAGCTCCCCAAGGAGCTGGGCGAAATTGCGGTCAGAATCACAGACGCTGGGCGCATCTACGCCAAGTTTGAAAAGATACTGAGAGCCAAGGTGGAACCCATCCCGCCGGTGTACGACTTGGAGAAGGCCGGCCGCTTCTTCGCAGACGTAAGACCGCATCCGCCGCCTCCGAAGCCGCGCGTGGAGGAGGCGGTGCCGAAAGTTGTCAAGGACGTCTTGACGGCCTACTACGGCAGGCTGAGGGAGGCGGCTGAGAGGGCGGCCGTCTATCTGGCGTTAATCAAAAACGACACGCGGCACGTCTCTCAGGAAGTGAAGAAGGCGTATCAAGCGCTTCAGAAGGCGCTGAAGGCTAAAGACAAGGAGGAGGCCCCCAAGGCGCTGGAGGAGCTGAAGGCCGCCCTCAAGACACTGGGCATAGAGGCGCAGGGCGGAGATGTAAAGGCCGTACTGAAGGCCGTGGAGGAGAAGCTGAGGCCGGCCTATGAGGAGTATGTAAAAGCAAGGAGGGAGTACGCCTCCGCCGTGGAGGCCATCGCCAAGTTTTCGCCTGAGGCGGCTCTTGCGCTGGTTGAAGCCGCTAGGGAGGGCGGGCTAGACTCGATAGGGAGGTGGATGTCTCTTGTTGCTTATGAGGCGGGGAGGAGGGCGCTGGAGGAGTACGCGCGGTTTTGGGCTAGGCCGGTGGAGGAGCGGTGGGATGCCCTCCCGCCGGCGGTGAGGGAGCTTATCGCGAAGAGGGAGGAGGAGGCCACGTACGAGCTGGTTCGCAGTACGCTGAGGAACGCCGGCATCGGGGTGAGGAGGGGCGTGGAGATGGAGCTCCAGGGTTATGAGAAGGCGCTGGAGCGCGTGTTTACAGCCAACGGCGAGTGGAGCGAGCTGAGGGATTACGTCAAGCAGGTGGTAGAGGCGGCCAGAAGAGTGCAGAGGGGAGAGGCCTCTACGGACGAATTGACCAAGGCCGTGGATGAGCTGTTTAGGGCCTACGGCGCCAAAGCGGCTGAGCGGTTTGTGCGCTCGGACCGGCTGGAGGATGCAGTTGACGAAATGCATGAGGGGATGAGGCATTTCGCGAGGGAGACGGGTCTGAGGGTTGGGAGGGAGGCGGCTGAGAGGGCTCTCCTCCTCGGCCTCTCGACGATGCCTGAGGAGTTGGTTCAGTGGTATGCCAGAGACAGCTGGCGTGGGAGGCTTGAGCCGTACGTCGCATACTGGACTGAGGATGCAGAGCTGGCGAGGAGGGCGGGGGAGGCTGGTTGGGAGGTGCGGCAGATCCAAAGGCCTGTCTCCTTCGAGGAGGGCGTCCCCAAGGAGTGGCGCACTGCCTACGTGGTGGCGCCTTTTGGCTTCGACCTCTCCGCTGTGGAGAGGACTGTGGTTCAGCTGGTGGATGGGGCTGAGTCTGGCGTCGCCCGCATTAGGCCGGTGGAGTGGCCTGTGCCTGAGGCCTACCTGTGGTTTGTGTTGAAAGACAGACAGCCGGTTAAAGACGGCGAGTGGATCGTGGCTTACTCCATCGATAGGCTTTCTATTGAGGAGCCTCTTGCGCGGTTTAGAGAGGCTCTGCGCTCTAGGAACTTCGACGAGATGGGGAAGGTGGTGCGTCAGCTGTATGAGGCCCGGCTAAACAGAACTCTCTGGCAGATTGTGTACGAGTTTGACCGGGAGCGTGCCGAAGCCGCCCTTGAGCACCTTAGGCAGAGGTATGGCGTGTCTGAGGCTCGTCTGTGGGAGCGGCATGACGAGCTGTATTTGACGTGGCTGGGGTTTAGGCTTGCCGACGAGTTTGAGGCATATCTGAAGAGCGGCGTTGGGAGGGGGTTTAAGACTAAGGAGGAGGTTGCCGGCGCGGTGTTTATGCCGTGGCTTCCGGTGGATTTAGCTCCGTTGTTTTGGCTTAGGCTGGTGGGAGACCCGGAGGGCGAGGTTGAGTTTAGAAACGCGTGGTACACCGCCGTCGATATGTGGTTTGAGCGCATGGCCGCGCCGCATCAGCCAAAGAAGCCGGCGGTGGCGAGGAAGGCAATTGAACTATTCAACGTCTTTGTAGGCGCCGGCTTTAAGTACGAAGAGCTGTTCCCGCCGCCTCAGAAGCCGGAGGCCGCTAAGCCGGCTGAGGCGGTTAAGCCTGAGGCGGTTGTTAAGCCCGAGACGGCGGCTAAACCAGAGACCAAGCCGGCTCAGAAGCCGGCTGTGGAGGTTGTTGAGGAACGTGGTTTAAGACGGGAAGTTGAAAAACAAGCCGCCAGACCTGAGGCGGCTAAGCCTGAGGCTGTTAAGCCGACCGAGGTCAAAAGGGCAGAGGCTGTCAGGCAGGAGGTGGTTAAGCCCGCCGCGGAGGCTGTTGAGGTACGTGGTTTAAGACAGCTTGGCGAGAGGCCGAAGGCGCCTATCGCCGACGTCATCCCGGAGAGGGTGGAAGCTGTGGACTACCTACTGGGGCGCTTCGGCGTTGTCTTGGATAGGGAGGCGGCGTTTAAGGCGAAGAGCCTCGTGACGGCTAAGGTGAAGGCCCGGCTGGAGAAGGTGGCTGTAAAAGAGCCCGAGTTTGCGCATCTGCTGGCTGAAGTGGCTGAACATGTGCTGAGCTCCTTCGGCAGGCTGATGGCGTCGCCAGACGCCGCGAGGCATGTGTACAACGCGCTGTTTTACTACTTCGAGGGGTATCAGACCAGAGACGGGGAGCTACTGTTTGCGCGTATCGAGCGCACCGTTAGGGAGGCGGTGAGGAAGGCGGAGGAGGCCGGAATCCCAGACGCGGAGTACCGCGTTAAGCAGTTTGTGCTTGAGGTAATCGACGTTTTGGCCAGGGCTGGGGAGAGGTACAGGAGAGATGTGCTGAAGGGGATCTCCACGGTGGAGAAGGCGCTTAGGGCCACTGTCTTCGCCGGGCTTTCCGCCGCGGCGCTTTATTCTGTATACAGCGGCCTCTATTCGGAGGCTGTGGTTTCGTCGGTGGCCTCCGCCGTGGCGTTAGCAGAGGTGGGTCAGTTCAAGGAGGCGGTGCAGTACGTGCAGAAGGCCGCCAAGGCGCTCTACGAGGCGGCTAAGGAGGTGTTTGAGCACGTAAAGGTCACAGTTCAGCGTCTCGTGGAGCTCTTCGTCGAAGCCGTCACGAGGGTGCTGGCTTGGATTGACGAGCACAAAGCATATCTCTTCTTGATGGCCGCCGCGGCGGCTGGAGTAATTGCGCTGGGCGTTGCGTTGAATCTGTGGGGTCTTGTGGAGTTGGAGAAGCTGGCTCATGCGGCAGTGGGCGCGCCGTTTGTGGCTGGGCTGGCGGATGCAGGTGGGAAGGCGGCTGAGAGGTTTAGGGTGGTGGCTGATAGGTGGAGGGTGGATGAGAATGAGAAGAAGCAGAAGATAGAAGAGATCCTCAACGCCCCTCAGAAGGGAGAGAGGCCGTATGAGACGCTTCGGAAGCTGTCCGAGTCGACGAATCTGCCTCCGCCCCTTGCGAAGCTGAAGGAGGCACTGGAGCATGTCCAAGACGAGGTGGTGCAAGACGCCGCTGTGGTCGCGGCGCTTGTTTTGTATAAGACGCTTGTGAAAAACGCCGAGTCCTACGGGGAGTGGGCCGAGCTGTATAAATGGGCGAGGGGTCTGGTCGAGAAACAAGCGTTCGCTGTGGCGGCTGGCGATATCGAGAGGCTCCGCAGGTCACATAGGAGGCTTGAGGAGGTGGCGGAGGAGGTGAGGAGGGAGCTGAACAGGGTGTTGGTGTTGTACTCGCAGAGCGACTTCTACAAGGAGAGGCCCGACCTCCTCAACAAGCTCAAGCAACACCTGGAGGTGGACGTAAAGAAGGCGGAGGAGCTGGCGGAGGCAAGGCGCGACGAGTTAAGCAAGTATTCAAACGCCAACATGGGAACTAAGGCCTACGCCGCCCTTCTTTCGACCGCCAGAGGCGGGATATACGGCCACGCGGCAACGTTGTTTATGGTGGAGGGGGCTCTGGCGGATGTTGTGTTGCTGACGCCGGGAGGTGCCTACGACAAGGCCAAGGATGTCGCCAAGGGGCGCGGCGAGGCTGTGGATCCGTCTTATTCAGGGCGGCGCGGGAGGTCTGTGGGCCAGCTCGGCTGGGAGGATAGGGCCGCCTCTGTGCTTCTGAGGTTTTTGGCTGGATACGGCGAGGCGGCGGATCTCAAGTTTAGACGCGTCGAGAAGGGCGGTAGGAAGGGTTTCCAGGTGTTTAGGGTCTACGGCGGCGTCGAGGCCTTCGTCGGCGAGCTGTGGATAGGAGATGTGGCCCGCTTTAACGTCAGCAAGGAGGAGTTGAGGCGTTTTGTGGAGGAGGCGAAGAGGATGGCGCCGGACCTCTCGGGGGTCAAGAAAATATGGCATGTATTGCCGTGGCTTAACACAGACGTGTCGTTCGATAGAGGGTGGATAAAGGGCGCCACCGCTCATACTTGGCAGGCGGCTTGGTACGTCGTCCTCTTCGGCGAGCCGGAGTCGATCAGCGGCAGAGCCAACGTCACTGAGGAGGGCATCAAGCCTAACGTCACTATGTACTGGCGTGGGGAGGTCTTAGACAGCATCATCGCCGAGGAGAGCAAGGAGTTGGAGCCTCTCCTCCGCCCCATTTCTAAACAAGGAGGCGGTTCTAGAGAGGCCGAAGGACCCGCCGTCAAGAGCTGGCGGGAGCTGGTAGACGCCATAGACTGGAGCTGGGTCTTGAAGAGGGTTGGAGAGCTGGTCGACGAGTTGAAGCCTTGGATTGGCCGCAAGGATGCAAGCGACGTCGAGAGGGAGGGGCTTGTGAGGAGGATGTTGGGCGAGCTGGCTCTCATTGCCCACTTCGCCGAGGCGAGGAGGGGCATGGACGACGGCAAGTGGAGGGAGGAGAGGGCCAAGAGGCTGGAGGAGGCGGTGGAGGCGTTGAGCGACGGGAGGATAGCCGGCGAACACGCCGAGAGGCTGGCCCGGGCGATTATCTACTACGCAGAGGGGTATAAGGAATATGCAGAGGGACTCATCGAAAGTCTTGTTAAAGAGGTCGGCATCTCTAAAGAGGAGGTCTGGGGCATTGTCGAGTTCGTCCTAAGCTATATGTACTGCCTGGCTAGGGACTGCGCGAGGGATGAGGTGGTGAGGAAGTTCGTAGAGCCCGCCCTGGAGCTGATGATGCTGGACAAGGCGCTGAACAACGAGTTGGACAGAGAGGAGGCGTTGCTCATCTTCGGCGAGATGTACGCCACGGCGGTGGCGGGAGACGGCTCTGTGGGGCCGGACGTGGTCGTGTTGACCGTCGGTGGTGAGCTGGGCGGAGGCGCCGCGCTACTGCGCCTAGCCACGTTGCACCTGCTCAACCAGCTTCTGCCCGACGAGCTGAAGTTCAACGCGCGGATATACGTGAAGAAAGACAGGTATTACGACATAGCAACCTACGGCGAAAATGCGGCGAGGCTTAGGCGCCTCCTCGCCATGACGGCGCCCTCCGCCGGCGGGAAGTATTTAAGCGAAAAGTTCAATGGATTCGTGGAGGCGGCTAAGGTGGAGGTGCGGCTTGACAAGAGTAGCATAAGGCAGACTGAGGGCGGCAACGTAGCCGCCGATTTGATCATATCGGAGGCTGGCATTGCCGTCAAATACAACGTATATCTGAGCAACGATATGATTAGGCTCCGATTCTACTCGACGGACCGGAGCCACGCCGAACTTGCGGCCCTTCTCTTGAGACATGCGGGCGTCGACGCGGAGGTACAGAAAGAGGGCAACAGAGACATGTGGCGTATCGAAGTCACCACCCATACGCTGGCGGCTGGGCGTGAAGAGCTTAGAGAAGCCCTCGCTGAGCTCGTTAGGGAGGCCGCCGCAAGAGAGGGGATAGACGCTGGCAAGGCGGAGCGGTGGCTGAAAAAGCTGGAGGAGGGTCGCGTGCTGATGGAGGGCTGGCCGAGGTACTACGTGGGGCTGAGAGAAGGCGCGCTTGATGTCAGATATCACTCCACCAGCCGCAAAAACATAGAACAAGAGGCGCAGAGGCTCAGGGATATGGGGCTTAAGGAAGGCAAGCACTTCACGGTGAAGATGCCAGAGGGCGGGGATGCGGGTTACCTGTATATCCACAAGGAGGGTTTGGCCTACGCCGCATGGCTTTCTGTCCACGGCTCTGAAGACCAGAGGAAGCTGGCGGCGGACTTCGTCAAGATCATACTCCAGAGGGCGGAGGAGGCGTGCGGGGGCATGGAACCATGCGCCGTCTACGAAAAAGCCAAAGAGATCGTGGAGGAGGGCAAGGCGTGGGGCTCACAGACGCCGGAGAACTTTGAGAAGAAGGTTGAGGTGAACGGCAAGACATATGTCGTGAAGGTGAAAGGCGGAGAAGCCGTTGAGGAGGACAGAGGCGGCAGAAAGTTGCTGAGGCTCAAGATGACGGCTGAGGTGGGCCGCGTGGAGGGCGAGCACATTGTGGATCGCGTGGTGCGTGAGTACACAATTACCTTCAGCAGGCGCGGCAGAGACAACGCGGTCTTGGGCTACGCCACGGCTAGGATCGACGCGCCAGGAGGCAGGGAGGCAGACGCCGAGAGGCTCGCCGCAGTGGTAGAGGCTCTGACGGGGAAGAAGCCGAGGATACGCCGCATGAAGGACGGCACCATAATCATAGAGTGCGGCAAGGAGCATTTAGAAGGCTTTAAGCGGTACGCCGAGCTCGCGGACGTCATAGCGAGGTGGCTAGAGGAGACAAGCCGGTAAACGCACCGCCTGCGGTGCTTCTGTACGTCTTTTCAGCAACGCTGTCATTGCGGCGGTCGTGCCCGAGCGTTTGCTAAACTACTTCTTCCAGCGCCTTCTCTAATGTCTCCCTCTGGAGGGGGCATTTGGCGCATGTAAGGATTTCGCGGCTCAGCTCCTCGAGGTCCATGGAAATTTTCAGGTATTAAGTATCTTAAACCATGTGGTTTTAATACGGCCTGTAGGTGAGCCGTGATTTGGAGGTTTTTCTCGGCGGTGGCGAGGCAGGAGAAGAAGGAGGCTAAGTTGCCTACGGTGAGGGGCAAGCCTGTGTACATCGGAGGGGTGTTGTTAATCGGCGTGGCGGAGAAGGGCGAGTTTGACGTGAGGAGGAAGAAGCTCGTCTCCGTTGAGATAAAAGATGCCAACGGGCAGAGCTACTACCTAGACACCTCCAACATAAGGGTCAAGATAACGAGGGAGTACGTTGACCTCGACGTGGCGGCTCTGCCCAAGTTCTTCGAGGTGAAGGTCAGGGAGGTGGGGAGGATGATTGAGGAGCTTAAGAAGTCTAGAAACGAGCTGGATAAGTCCTACCACAAGCTCGAGGAGGCCCTCCTCAAGGGCGTAATAGGCATGGATGTCTACAACGAACAGGTCAAGCGCCTCCAGGAAAGGGAGAAGAGGCTCAGGGCGGCTTGTATAGACATGGAGAAAAGCATTGCCTCAGTGGGGCAGTCCCTCGCCCAGCTCAAGGCGGAGCTGGAGAAGAAGAGGGAGCGCCTAGAGGCGAAGCGCCTCCTGGACAAGCTGGAGGAGTCCGAGGCCGAGGAGCTCGGCAAAATCCTAAACACGCTGGGTAGCATAAACGCCCTCAGCCACCTAATAACCAGTAGCATAATCCAGCTGAGGCTGGTCTGCTAGAGCTCGGCGCTACGGAGCATTTTTTAAAGTGGATGCACACAGTATACATGCCCACGCTTCAGGCGGTGATGGGCCCCCACGCCTACATGTTCCAGAGATACGGCATATCCCCACACGACGACGTAGACACCGCGGTGGAGAAGTTGCAGTGTCGCGCTCCCCACTTGGCGAGGCTTCTGAGGGAGGCGGTCTTCAGGGGTTACCCCTAATTTTTTCAGTCTATAACATCTACGCCGGAGGTGGGGCAGAGCTCCTCAGGCTCGGCGCAACCCAGAATAACGTGTTCTCTATTTGTTTTGCACCTGCGGCAGTACAGATACAGCCTGCCGCCGAATAGGGCGAGGTTGAAACCTGCCTCGAACTCCCGCTCCTCGCCGCACGCCGTACATTTCAACACCCACTTGGTCACGTAGGGGGGTTCGGCGGAGTTTTTATATCTTCGCGACGCGGTGTATGTAGTCGGCGAGATACGTGGCTGGGTTTATGCCGGTTGCCTGCTTGAAGCCGCGCCAGTCTGGGCTGGCGTTGACTTCAAACACCACGTATCCCTCCCTGCCCTCGCCTATATCTACGCCGGAGTATACGAGGCCGAGGGTTTCAGTAGCCTTGACGGCTATCTCCTCAAGCTCCGGTGTGATTTTGCACGGGACGCCCGTGGCGCCCTGGGCTATGTTGGTCTTCCAGCTTGTCGACACTCTGTACATGCAACCGATGGGGCTTCTGTCGACCACGATGATCCTTATGTCTCGGTTGGGCTTCTCGATGTATTTCTGTATGTAGAGGGGGTTCCTCGTAATTAGGAGCGTCCTCATGACCTGGAAGGCTTGTTCGGGGTCTTCAAACATCATCGCGCCAAACCCCCTGCTGCCCTGTATCGGCTTCAGAACCACCTTACCCATCTCCTTGGTAGCCACGTATCCCTGGTATAGGTCCTCTGTGACGACGGTTGGCGGCACCGGCAGGCCGGCCTTAGCGAGGAGGTATATGGTCTCCAGCTTGTTGCGGCAGTTCAGCAGAGCGTCGACAGGGTTTATCGCGACCTTGCCCTCCCTCTCCAGGATCCTCAACACGGAGACCCTCCTCATCAACGTGTTGGAGTCTATGACGTAGCCCAAGCCCCGTATGACCACCACAGACGCCTCCAGGGGGCCTCTCCTGGTCTCCACCACGGCCCCGCCCCCCGTGATCTTAACCGAAAGCCTCTGTATTGGTATATACCGCACTGGGAGCCCCCTCTTCTTGACCTCGAAGTATATGTCGCGCGTGGGCTCGTCGGGGGTCTGGCTTTCAGCCACGACGGCAACGGCCATGCGTTTAGTTAATATAGCCGGTATATATACTGGTGGGCAACCTCTACACGGCGAAGGGAGTAGCCATCTGCAGGTCGTGCGGCTTCGCGGCGCCGGGGCTGGACATGTGCAGAGCTACGGATACCTGCGTGGTCTGCGCCCGCGGGACGCTGGGCGACAGATGCAACGCGTGTCCAGACAAGGCGCGTTGCGACGTCGCAACTGAGGGGCTGAGGTTCCTGAAGTCGCTCGAGCCTGGGCTAGACGTTTACGTAGATCTGGGTAAATACGTGTCTATGCAGCTGGAGCGCTACGACAGGGTGGAGCTCGGCATAGCCTTCTTGAAAAACCTCATGGGCCTGGTGAAGCTTCTTCAGAGGGAGAGGAAGGAGCGGGCGTTTCCGGTCTGGGTGGCCTCGGTGTTGAGGGAAGACGTGGTGCCTAAGCTTGTGAGGGTGCCGTATGTGGTGAGGGTGGACATAAACCGCCCACTCAGGGAGTTCTGCTCGGCGTATAGATGCGAGGGGCTTGAGGCGCCGCTTAACAATCTGTTGAGCGCGTTGGTGAGCCTCTCGCTGGTGGAGAAGAACGGGGACCCCGGCCGCTACTTCCGCCTCGGCGTGTAGTAGTTAACCACGGCCTTTAGGAGCATCACGGCATAGAGCGACATGGCGAGGGCGGCCACTATCATGGCCACGTAGAGGTAGTGGAGGGGGTTGACGACGTTAGACGCCGGCGGGAAGAGGGCCGACGCGGCGAAGGCCAGCGCTATCGCCGTCACCGCTATGGTTGAGTATATCAACTGGTTGGTGCTAGTGAACTCGCCTCTAGCCGTGGTTGCCCGCGAGAGGAAGATTAACAAGGCCGCGGCCGCGAGGACTATGAATGAGAGCAGAACCAGCAGGCTCTGCGCGAACACCGCCACCCCGTAGCCACTGCCCGTAGCGGCGTTCATGCTTAGATACACAGGCAATTCGCTGGAGGCGTACACCACGGCGCCCACCAGCAGGGTTGCCAGGTAGAAAATTGCCGTGATGAGGCCGTGGAAGGAGTACCGTCTCTTCGTCTCCTCGGACCGTTTATACAGAACTGCCCGACTCATGTCAGCTGGACGTACTGCCTAATTTTAATGTTACAGGTCTTACAAAGCAAGGTCCTTTCCAGAGTTTTCCTCCCCGTCAGCTGATCCACGCGGAGGAACTGGCTCAGAACATCCATCTCCCTGCCGCAGGATGGGCACTTGGCCAGGTATGTAAGGTATTCGCTGTCCATGTATTTGCTAATGTTTATATTTAATAGTAATCCGCTGGACGTGGAGAAGGTCTCCCTCCCAGACCTCGTGGCCAGGGTTAGAAAAGGCGAAAACGTGGAGGTTGTAGGCTATGAAGGCGACGTGGTGTTTGTGGAGAGGCCGAAGGGCGTTGTGAAGGGAGACTTCGCCCAGGAGGAGCTAAGCGAGCTGAAAAAGAGGAAGCCCAGGGGGAAACCGACAGAGGAACAGCTGGAGCTCGCGGCCGAGGTCGCCAAACGCCTGGCGGAGGCCAAGAAGCTGTTTAAGATAATCTTCGGGCCCAAGGAGGCCACGATAAGGACAGGCACCGGCTTCATACGGGTGGTGGAGGACGGCGTGAAGCTGGCAGGCTTCAAAAGCCTCGAGGAGGATCCCATCCCCCTGGTCATAGACGTCTTGAGGAGCTACGGCGAGGTTAGACTGCTGAGGCCTCTGAAGTGACTTTTTTCAGAACCACCAAGTTGAACCTACCCCTCTTCTGTATCTCCACGTAGCCCGCCTCGCTGAGCCGCCGGAGGGATTTGTGGACTGTGCTCTTGGGCAGGCCCAGCTCCTTTATTATCTCGCTTTGGTACACCACGCCCTGCCGCTCCGCCAGTAGCTTAAGTATGGCCTTGTCCACTTCGTGGAGGTCGTCCGCTGCCGCGTCTTTAGGATCGGGCACGGCCCCGTTCTGGGCCTCGGCTATCAGCCTCTTCAGCCTGGCCCGCCCCGCATATGCCGCCACCGCCAGGGCGGCTACCTGCGCGAGCAGTAGGAGGAGGGCTAACATGAGGCTTGTGAAACCTCCTCCTCAAGCTCCAACGCCTCTACCAACGTGGAGACGCGCCTGGTGGCCTCTAGGAAGTTTTTCGCGGAGGCTACCTCGAAGCCCAACTGCTTCAGCGCCTCGGCGAGACAAGTCTGCGTTGTGAATACCGTCATTTTTCTGGCGGTTTTGTCGTACTCCACCACCGTGAAGCCGCCTACCCCCACCCGCCTGCTCTTCCTCATCTTCGTCACGTCTTTAGCCCCCTCGACGAGCCACCCCATGTGGAGCAACGAGTCTTTTATGTCGAGCAACACGGAGGAGGCGTCTGAGTCGCAGAGGGCCTTAAGCGCCGCGGCCACCTCCGGCAACGCAGGCGACAACCTGAGCTCGCCGTCGCCCAGCTCCACCCGCTCAGCCACAGCCCTCACAGCTAGGTACCCCATGGCGAGCTCCAGCTCGGGAGCCCTAAACACCAAGGCGTCGCCTTGGGTGAAAACTTCACACACGGAGGAACCGTAATGCAAAAATTTAAAGGTTTACACAGCGGCGTGGGCAGAGAGGTGGAGCTGGGGCCCTACTTGCGCTTCAGAGAGAAATACCTAGAGAATATACTAAACGGGCGTAAGCGGGTTACCGTTAGATACGGCATCGTGAAGCCCCGCTTCAGCCTTGTCTATATTGTGTGTTGCGACGCCATATACGCCGAGGCCTTCATAACTAAGGTATACTACACCAAGCTGGGGAAGCTCGGCGACGACGTCGTGGCGGCCGAGGGCCTCGGGTCCATGACGGATCTGATAAACGAGCTCAGAGAGATATATGGAAACGTGGAGGAGGACGACCCCGTCTCCGTTATATACTTCACCGTTGTGCGGAAATACGACAAGCCGGTGCCTCTTTCGCACCTCAGGGGATAGGACTTATAATACGGCCGAATCATATCTATGCGCAACCTGAAAAAACTGGTGGGGGCCTTCTCGGGGAGGTACGACTACCTGGTGCTGACCAAGGGCCCTAACCTGGCCTACGCCGTAGGCATGCCGGACGCACTCGGCCTCATCGTGGATCTCAGAAGCGGGTACTCCACCCTGTACGTCTCCCGCCTCGACTACTCGCGGGCAAAGGCCACGACCTCTGTGGACAAGGTGGTTGCCGTCGCCTCGGCGGAGATACCGCCCAGGAGGCCTGGCGAGGAGCTCGTGGTGGCGCCCAGCATACTAGAGGCCTTAAAGAGCGTAGTAAGGGAGAGGGTGGCCTCTGACAACAAGGAGGTGGGGGTCGACGTGTCGGGGGAGGTGGCGGAGCTGAGGGCGGCCAAGGAGGAGTGGGAAGTGGAGCTCATCAAGGCGGCTCTCAGGGTAACGGAGAGCGTGTACGTTAAGCTCGGCCAGATGAGGCTGGTGGGCATGAGGGAGCGCGACGTGGCTGGTCTGGTCTACAGATGGTTTATGGAGGAGGGGGCTGACGGCGTGGCCTTCGACCCCATCGTGGCGTCTGGCCCCAACGGCGCGTATCCCCACTACAGATTCGGCGACAGGAGGATAGAATACGGGGACTACGTTGTGGTGGACATAGGGGCCAGGAAGGGGGTCTACTGCTCAGACATGACGAGGACCTTCGCGCCGGGGCGCTTCGGCGTGTTGAAAGACGCCATGTACGCCGTATACGAGGCGGTCAAGGCGGCCGAAAAGGCGGCGCGGGAAGGCGTTGCCGCGGCTGAGGTGGACAAGGCGGCGCGGGACGTAATCGCCGAATACGGCTTCGCGCAGTATTTCGTACACTCGACGGGCCACGGCGTCGGCGTCGAGGTGCACGAGCCGCCGCGGCTCTTCGCCACGTCTAAAGACGTGTTGAAGAAGGGCCACGTGGTCACGATAGAGCCCGGGGTCTACATAGAGGGCGTCGGCGGGGTCCGCATAGAAGACATGGTATATATAGACGGGGGTGCGGCGGTGCTTAATAGAGTTCCCCACATACTCTAACGCTTCTTCGCATATATGCCGTAGCCCTCCTTCGCCTTCTCCACGGCGAAGCCAACCCGCCTCAGCCTCTCGGCGACGCCTCTATAGGGGTTGAGGCCTCTGTATTTGGTGCCGCTTTGGCTTACGTAGTGGAAAAGCCCCCCGCCTCTCTTCAGCAGTCTATAGAACTCGCGATACAGCGCCTCGGAGTACAGCCTCTGGGTGGCGTGGCTGAGCCTCGGCGGGTCGTGGATCACGTAGTCGAAGGCCCCGTCTCTAAGCGTTTCGGCAACGGCGAGGCAGTCGCCGATGACTACATCTATCTGGGGGGACCAAAGCCCCCTGCTGTAGGGGTTGAAGGCGGCGAGAGTCAGCACGTTTATGTCTATCTCCACGGTGACTACATGTCTCGCGCCTTTTTTCAAAGCCTCTATGGCCGTGTAGCCGAGCCCGGTGCAACACTCAAACGTGCGGCCCCCCGCCCTCTCGATCTTCCGCGCCGTGACTGCCAGGGGGTTTTCCAACACGCTGTGCATGGTTATGCCGTCTATCATAAGCGTCGGCGCCCAGCCCCTCCGAAACACACACAGCTTGTAGAACCGCCCCCCCGCTATGGAAAGCTCCCGCCACTTGCCCCCAAGCAGGACATACACCTCGCAGCTCTCCTTGTCCACGTCGGGCAAGTCGCCGAGAGACACCTCGTAAGCAACCCCGCCGTGTGAGAACCGTGCATAGCCTCCGTCGTACTCCACGGGAACCTTCGTGATCTCTAAGTCGAACGAAACCAACTTTTCACCTTTTTTCAGATCCTCCACCTGCCAACGCGACACGACAGGCGCCAAGATGGGGCCCACGGGTGTTACTATGTTTAAAATTTCAACATACCCCCTCCACCCCGTTTTTTCTAACTCATGGAATTAAATTTGGAGGGCTATCTCCTCTCCATGTATGTTCAACAGATTCGTTACACCCCCGTGGGGGAGTACCTTAGGTTGCTCATTCTTAGGAGGCTGGCGCGCGGCCCCGCCAAGGTCGAGGAGATAGACAAGCTGGCCGAGGAGGCCGTCAGGCGGCTACACGTGAGATACGACTGGCGGGTGTGGCCCCGGCTCCTCGCCAGGGAGGTTGAGGTGAAAGACGGCGCGGTTGAGCTAACCCACGTAGGTAGGTGGATCCTTGAGCAGACGGGCGAGGAGGTGGCCGAATACGTGAAGAAGACGCTAGGCGTGGCCCTGGGCTAGCACCCTCCTCACTGCTAAGTCGAGCAGAGGTTCCAGCACCGCCTTCAAGCTATTTAGGGCGGCTCTTCCACACTTCTCCAGTATTTGTCTCCGGACGAAGAGAAACAGATGTGGCGCCCTCTTCCACGCCTCGTTTATGGCCTCTACAAGCGGCGAGAGTTTAGAGATGGGCATAGGCCCCGCCGCGGTGGTTATGTAGAGATCCTCGGCATATGGGTCGAAGCTGACGTAGGAGATTATAAGGTCGTCGTAGGAGAGCCGGCAAGACTCCCCGAGCTCAACGTTGAGTCTTTCAACAAGGCTCCTCTTCAGCCGGTTCATGAGGGCCCAGTGCAGAGGCCCCAGGTGGTCTATGGACGTGTTTACCTTGACGGGGTCTTTAAAGACCTCTAGAAACTCCTTCTCCCTCTTCCACAGCGGTACGTACTCCAGAGACTTCCTAGCCAGGAGGTCTCTGAACCTGGGGTCCCGTATAAACACAGAGACGAAGTGGTCGTCTGTGACCTTCCACACCTCGTCGGCCTCCGCCTTCCCCGCGACGAAGCGGGCCAGGTCGCAGAGATATTGACAGATAGCCGCATCGCCTCTGTCTTCTAGGCACTTGGCGATGTTGTCGGCCAGTATAGCCCTGCCCATCTCTGTGAAGAGCACCGTCTTGTGGTGTAGATAGACGTGGCGGTAGAGGTTGTACCGCGTCAGCAAGTACCCCTCCAGGTTCACCCTGGCTTTTTCGTCGAATTGAATCTTGTCCTCCGCAACCTTCAAGTTCTCCACTATTCTTTCAAGGTCGATATGTGTAAAGCTTGTACCTACGGCGGCGCCGGTGAAGTATATATCCCTCATTATGTAGTCGAGCCTGTCTGCGTCAAAGACGCCGGATATTATGTTGCTGAGAAGCCTATATTTCTCGCTCCTTCCATCGAAAAGGAGGTCCTTCACTAGCTCGGGGTCGTAGCCCAGCTCGGCTAGTCTAGGCGTCAGCTTCTCCACCAGCAGTCTGGTGGTCACCTCGTGGGGCTTCGCCACGTCGAACTGCGCCAGGTCCACATCTACGCATCCCCTTTTGACGGCCATGTGGAGGAGCTCGCGCGTCAAGGCCTCGAAGGAGTGTGAAAAGGGGAGGTGGCCCAGGTCGTGCAGAAGCGCCGCCACGCGCAGGTGACTCAGCGCATCCTCGTCAAACGCCTCCATCTGATGCAAGACGCGTTCGCCTATGAGGCTGGCGACGTGCATCACTCCCAAGCTGTGGTCGAAGCGCGTGTGCACCGCGGTGGGGTACACCAAGTAGACAAACCCCAGTTGCTTTACGTATCTCAGCCGCTGTATCAGCGGCTCGCCGTCTATCAGCTGTATCTCCTCCGCGGTCAGCTTGATAAAGCCGTGTATTGGGTCGCGTATCGCCTTCTTATACTCCACGGCTCAGATAACGCAGATATATAAAACGGAAAGTCACGCACCTCCGTGAAGGTGGCAGTGGTGGGCGCAGGCCCGGCCGGCCTCGCATTCGCCGGGAGATACGGCGACGCGGAAGTCTTCGAGGAGCACCTAGAGGTGGGCCTCCCGAGGCATTGCACCAGTTTGGTGAGCGGCAGATCGGCGCAGGTAGTGGGGATACCGGAGAGGCTTGTGCTCAACAAATTCGACGAGTTGGTGGTCACAGACCTGGAGGGACGGCGTATTTACTTCGGCGTCAAGGATAAAGTCTATTTAATCGACAGGCCGGGCCTGGAGCGCTGGCTCGCGGAGAGGGTGCCCAACATCCGGCTGGGGGAGAAGGTGACGGCCGTGAGGAGCAGCTACATCTACACCTCAGGCGGAAGGCGGTACGGGCCATACGACTACGTGGTCGTGGCGGAGGGCTCTGCCCGCAGGCTCTCCAGCGCCTACGGGCACGTGGTGCGGCTACCGGGCCTCCAGGTGGACGTGAAAAGCGACGTGGGGCTACGGGGCATGACGGTGGTGTACAACCAGAAGCTCTCCAAGGCCTACTTCTCCTGGATCGTGGAAATAGACAAGGGACTCTACAGGTTGGGTCTCGCAGACACGTGTTGCACCGTGGACAAGCTGAGAAAACTGGTGAAACTCGTCAGGGGCACGCCGGTGGGGAAGCCCTTCGGCGGCGGGGTCCTGGCGGGTCCCCCGCTTAAGCGCCTCGTGGAGGGCCGCACAATACTCGTCGGAGACGCGGCAGGCCTCGTGAAGCCGCTGAGCGGAGGGGGCATAATATTGGCCCTCCGCAGTGGCTACGCCGCCGCTGATGCCCTTGCGCGGGGACGTCCGCTTAGATATGAGGAGGGCACATTGGCCACTAGGCTCAGGCTGAGGGCCGCCTTCGCCGCGTTTAGGGTGCTCTACGGGCAGAGGCTGGTGGACCGCCTCCTCGCTGTGCTAAACGGGGGGGATTACGTCGCGGTTGATTACGACGACCACGTCAAGACGCTCCTTGCCGCCGCCTTGACGGACCCGCGGGCGGTGGTCGCCTTAAAGGAGGCGTTGCATTATTTAGCGGGTAATCGAGATGTTCTTCATCTCCTCTAGGAGCTTAGCGCCGGGTCCCTGGAAGTATCTGTAGACGGGCTCCAGCAACTGTGTCAACGCCTCCGCGGCGGCGTTTTTTAAATCGGCCGGGTGGATCTTCCCCTCTCTATACATGGCCTCCAGCTCCTCGTATCTCCAGACCTCCACGTCTCCGCCGTATTGTGGAGGTCTTCTAATGACGAAGGGGGTTTTCCTCTCCTCCCTAAAGGCGGCTATGTGGATCAGCTCGAGGACGGGGTTGTACTCCACCTCCCGGGGCGGGCAGTAGGCCCTTGCTATCTTCTGCCTAACCTCCTCGGGGCTGTCGTGGACAAATATGGCGCTCTGCGGGATGCTTTTGCTCATCTTCAACTCGCTGAGCTCCTCCTTGCTGCCGGGCTTCGAGGTGATGTTAAGCGCGGGCAGAAGCTTGTGGTGAAGCGCCACCGGCTTTATCCGCCTATCGTCTACCTTCAGCGGGTAGAACCTAATCTTATGCGCCACCTCCCTCGCCAGTATGTGCGCCCTCCGCTGGTCAACGCCGCCGTGTGGTATGTGCGCCTCCAGCGCGAACACGTCGGCAACCTGGAGGGGTGGATACACGAGGTAGGCCAGGGGGATGGACTCGCCCATCTTCCTGCCCAATATGGTGAGGCTGTGCCTCACCTGGGAAAGAGTCAGGTGGCGGGTTACGTCCATAAGGAGGAACCAGTACTCGTCGTTGTGGTGATACAGGTCCGATCCCAGGACGAACCTTGTGGCGTCGGGGTCGCCGCCGAGCACCTCGATTATCTTCTTAAAGGCCTCCACGTAATACGTCACCGCCACCTTCCTAATTACATCTAGGTCACCTCCCAGTTTGTTGTTTAGCCAAGAATGTATATCGGCTAGGAAGATCTGGGTCTTGACCCCCACCTTCTGCAGATCCACCACCTTAGACATACTGACGACGCCCGTGCCGATGTGGATAAGTCCGCTTATCTCAAATCCTATGTAGTGCTTCAGCCTGTACCCCACCTGAAACAGCTCCCTCAGCTCCTCCGCGGTGAGCACCTCCTCGGTTGGGTACCGCAGCACAAGCGAGATCTTCTCCTCAACGTCCATAGAGCTGGAAAAACCTGTATATATTAACCGTTGCGTCCAGACCTGTGGATGCCGCGGACTGCCTCAACAAGGTGCTGAGGGGGGAGGCGCCGAGCGACGTGCTCATCGCCAGAGGACATGTGAACATCACTGCGACAAACAGGAGAACGCTTGAAATCAGCAAGGATCCCTACGTCACACGCCGCGGCGACTGCATAGTGGCGTGTTGCGCCGAGAAGGCCGCGGGGGAGCTAAGGAGAGAGGTGCTACGGGCGCTCGCCTCCAGAGGCGTCGTGGTGGTGGTGGTAATAGATGCAGGCGACGTGTGGGACGTCGTGACCGGCGAAGCCCCAGGCACCGTGCCCACCTCGACATGGCGCATGGTGGTGAGGAAAAGCAGATACGTAGACGACTCGACGCTGGCCGTGTCGGCAGACAAGGCCGCCGCAGACCTAAACAGTGCTCTGGTAGCCAAGCTACGACAAGGAGCCCCCGTGCGGGTTGCGGTGGGGATCTGCTACTAGCGGCTCCGCCTAGCTGGTCCGTCTCTTGACGCCGCATCAACCGCGTCCTCCGCCGTGGAGCTACGTGGCGTCTCAGTCAAATATCGTCAAAAAGATCGAAAAATTCTTCTCTTCTTCTTTTACACGAGGGGGTAGGCGGGGAACTAAACGCAAATTGGAAATCCACCTCAACAGCCCTCCTCACGCCGTCTTTTCTGGGTTGCGTCCTGCGGTGCTTGTCTTCAGCACTTCGCAAGCAGGAGCTTGCATTTGCCGCTGTGGCTGGCGTGTTCTACATATATATAGCCGCGGCACGGCTTCTCTATGCATAGCTGGACTGAATTGCGTAGTCTTTTTGCCAGGAAGTTCTTCCACGTGATTTTCGTCGCGCTTTTAGCGGCGCCTCTCTTCGTGGAGGTTCCCGCGGAGCTCTACATAGCCGTCCTCACCCTCGTCGGGGGGTTTGTCTACTCTATACAGGTCAGACAGCCCTTGGTCTGGGAGGAGTTTAGGCAGAACTTCTTCAGATCTCTGGAGGAGGCGTTCACAAGGCTGGAGCAGTTGCTCCCCCTGGATAAGCCTCTTCTCAGGTCGCAGTACCAAGCCGCGGTTAGGCAACTGGAGGAGCTGATGCTGGCGGCCGAGAGAGACTACGAAAAGCGACACGGCTACCTGGGGATACTCATGGGCGCCGTGGGGTTCCTCGTGGCCGTGGCCATATTCGGCAAGGCCCACCTCTTGGCCTCCGTGGTCAGCATGGTGGTTTACGACGCCGTAAGCGCCGTGGTGGGGACCCAGCTCCAGGGCTGGAGGATAGCTGGGAAGCTCACCCTATGGGGCACCGGGGCCGGGGCACTCTCTAACGTGTTGGCACTTGTGGCGGTTGGCTACTCCGCGTCCTCCGCGCTTTTGATCACGGCCTTTGTGGTGCTGGCCGATGCCTTAAGCCCCGAGGACAACTTGACGATACCGCCAGCCGCCGCGGCCGCGTCCTACCTCTCCGGCCTCCTGTAAAAGACGCCCTCTACCCGTATCCCCAGCCTCCTCGCGGCGGCGGCCAGCCTACCGTCGTCAGTCACGAGGATGCATCCCCTTTCGGCAGCTAAGACGAGAAGCGAGACGTCGGCGGCTGAGAGGTCCACAAACCTCCTCCTAAGCTCCTCCACCTTTTTATCGTCGACTTCCTCCACCTCTACCCGGAGGATCTCCAAAGCGGCTTGCGCCATGGGGTCTCTCAATTCCTCCGCCACTTGTTTCGTGGTGTAGAGAGACCCGGCGAAGACTCTCATGTCGCGTGCGTGGAAAAAGGCAGATGCGTCAAGGACGAAACACGTCATAGACTCCTCAGCCGCTCCATCACCCTACTGAGAAACTGAAACTCGTCAAACACGGCCAACTTAAGCCTCTTCTCTCCTTTCCTCACCAAAAAGCTTCTGCCCTGACGCGTCTCTCTCCCGTCGCATACCAACAAGGCATCCTCTCCTGTTTCTACAACCACTTGACTTGACATGAGGACAAGGGGCCTTAGAAAAAGCGTGTAGGGCGCTATGAAGGAGACGACCACCGCGTCGGCTCTGTAGTCCACCACAGGGCCGAAGGTAGACACGACGTAGCCAGAGCTACCGTGTGGCGTGGAGATAATCACGCCGTCGGCTCTGCCGACCACCTCTCCCTCGTCTGTCTTAACCCTAAAACTTAGAAGTCTCCCAGGCTCCCGTCTATATATCGAGACTTCGTTAAGCGCCCTGCAGTTATCATGGACAAGAGTAGAGAGCTCCAAAACTCGATACGCACCCCTCCGTACCCTTTCCACGGCTTCCTCCACGGAGATCGTAAATTCTGCGCTTCTGTAGAAATTCACCTTCCCCATCCCGAGATGAACCACTACGAAGTCCAACACGCAAGGAAACCGCCTCAACGCCTCCAGCAGAGTCCCGTCGCCCCCCAGAATAAACACGTGGCTGAGCTCGCCTCCGCAAGTCAAGTCAACGGCGCCGTATCTGCTCTTAAACTCCTCAGCCAGAGGCCGCAGGTCTGGCCTGTAATAAACGGCAAACACCGGTGCAAGGTCCCTACACGTTAATATATATTCACAGAAGGGGAAAAAGGAAGGGTTTATACGCCTACAGGAGGTACTGGAACTCCTCTAGCCCCAGCCTCTTAAGCGTCTCGTAGGTGGGCTTCCCATCGACCCAGCCCCTCATCGCGTAGAACTCCTTTATGCCCTCGTCGAACATCTTCGCCGCGCTGTGACCCTTGGCGGGACCCGTCGGGATCTCCTTCCTCATCCTAGGCGGAAGCTCGTCCTTTACCCACCTGCCCTCTTTCACGTGGAACAGTCTCTCGACGTTGAAGATGCGCTCGCCTATGGTCAGCATCTCCTGCGGCGTGGCGTCCCACCCGAAGGCGGCGTTGAACAGATGAGCAAGGTCGTTCTCGAACAAGCCCTCCTTGTCCAGCGTGTCGAACTTACAGAAAGTTACCGCATCTGCCAACGCCATGAGGTGCTGGGCGTAGACCACAAGCTTCACCTGCTTCTTGATGCACTCCGGAGTCTCGCACAACGGGTCCACCTTCTCCGGGACGCCTAAGACCTCCCACGTGGGGCTGTAAGCCTCTAGGTGGTCCCCGCCGCGGTTGGCGGTGATGTAAGATATGGCGAAGCCCTTAAGCGCCCTTGGGTCGTACGCCGGGAAGCTCTGACCCCTCGACCCGACGAAGGCCTCAGGGTCGCCGTATTTCATGGCGAGGCGGTAGTCGCCTTCGGCCAGCTCGTCGCCTACGCCGTCTCTGTAGGCCGTCTTAATCACGAGGTCGATAAACGAGGCGGGGTCGCCCCAGTCGATAGGTAGCTTCAGCTTCCCCTTCTTGGCGAGCTCCGTGGCGACAGCCAGGGTGTTGCCCAGCGAAATCGCGTCGAAGCCGAGCTCGTTGGCAAGCTTCTCCAGCTTCAACACGGCGTCTGTATTGCTGTTGCCGAGGTTGGCGCCCAGCGCCCATGTGCTTTCGTACTCGTACTTCGCCTTGCCGAAGAACTTATACGGGCCAGACTTGACCTCCACATGTTGTGTACATGCAATAGGACATTGAGCGCATGCGTGGGTCTCCACGACGTAATGTTGCTTTATGTGCTCGCCGGAGATCTTCTCGGCCTCTTCGAAGTATCCGGTTTCGAAGTTGCGAGTGGGCAATCCGCCGATGGAGTTTATGATGTTCGTAAGCACGTTGGTCCCATACATGTGAAGCGCCTTCGCCGTGGGCCCGCTCGCCAGCCTCTGCGCCAGCTTGCCCGTCTCCTCTATCCATCTCCTCCTGTCAACCACCAGCGAGTAGAGGTCGCGGGTGCCCCACACCACCACGCCCTTGAGCCTCTTCGAGCCCATTACAGCTCCGACGCCGCCCCTCCCGGCGAAGCGCTCATAGTCGCTGAATCTTATGCCGGCTATGCGTGACAAGTTCTCGCCGGCGGGGCCTATCGTAGCGACGCCGGCCTTCTTCTCGTCTGGCTCAACCCCCGCGTCCTCCAGCAAGGCCTTCGTGGCGGCGCCGGTCCACTTGCCCCAGATGTGCTTAGCTGGCCTTATGCTCACCTCGCCCTCCTTGATCAAGATATATACCGGCTCCTCCGCTCTGCCCTCCACGATTATGCCCTCGTACCCGGCGCGGCGGAGCATGTAGGCGAAGTTGCCGCCAGCGTTGGAGTGAGTCAGCGACCCAGTCAAGGGGGACTTGGTCACCACGGTAATCCTGCTGGTGGCCAGCGTGGCGAGGCCGCTGAGGGGTCCGGCGAATATGTAAAGTTTATTACTGGGCGAGTAGGGGTCTACGCCCCGCGGTATCTCTTTAAGCGCTAGGTAGGAGGCAAGTCCTCTGCCGCCGAGGAACTTACGGACGAGATCCTCCTTATACACCTCTTCAGTTATCTTCTCTGTGGACAAGTCAACCCTTACCACTTTGAACACCGTCATAAACTAACCCCAAAATGATATTTTTAAAGATTATCACCCTTTATATTTGTAAAGTGAATTAATAGTTTTTAATTAAGGTTTCAATTTGAGTATACTCAAGGCGGTCCGCGCGGGAAAGGTTAAAAGAGCCGGTCGGTGAAGCGGCGGTGGGCGGGCGGCCCATCTACACCGTAGGCCCAGGTGTGCCGCAGGTGGGCACCTTGGCCTTCGGAGTAGTCGACAGGGGAACCAACGTGTTGGAGGTCAGGCCCACCAGCGTCTGTGCGCTTTCATGTGTTTTCTGCTCCGTCAACGCGGGTCCACAGTCTAGGGCCAGGTGGGCGGAGTACGTGGTTGAGGTGGAGGCCTTGCTGTCCGCTTTGGAGGAGGTGGTGAGGTTCAAGAAGACCGACGACGTGGAGGTGCACATAGACGGCATGGGGGACCCCGGCGCCTACCCCCAACTGGTGGAGCTGGTGGAGGGCGCCAAGGCCATAAGGGGCGTCGCCGTGGTCTCCATGCAGACCCGCCTCTACATGCTTGACGAGGGGAGGATAAGGCGCCTCGCGGAGGCGGGGCTGGACAGGTTCAACGTTAGCATAGACGCCCTGGACCCCGCGCTGGCCAGTAAGCTGGCGGGGGCCGGGTGGTACGACGTGGAGAGGGTGCTCCAGCTGGTCAAGACGGCGCTGGAGGCGGGGATAAACGTTGTGATAAGCCCAGTCTGGGTCCCCGGCCTAAACGACGAGGAGATGCCCAAGATAGCGAAGTGGGCCGTGGAGAACGGCGTCGGGAAGGGGGTTTACACGCCGGTGCTTATCCAGAAGTACATCCCACACAAGAGGGGCCGCCGCGTCGACGTGCGGCCAATGGCCTGGGGCGAGTTCTGGAGCCGTCTGAAGAAGATGGAGAAGGAGCTCGGAGTCCCCCTCATACCGAGGCCGGGCGAATACAACATCCACAAGGCGCCGGAGCTTCCGAGGCCCCACAGGGTGGGGGAGGACCTGGAGGTCGAGATCGTGGCGCGGGGCATCTTCCGAGGTGAAATGCTTGGGATTCCCGTGTCGAGGAGGGGCACGGCGATTTGGGACAGGACAATCACTGTGGTCTACGGCAGGGAGACGTCTGACAGCCTTATAGGACGCCGCGTACGCGTAAAAATCCTGGAAAACATCCACAACATATACCTAGCCCAGCCACTACGTTAAACACGACCACACAGGCGCCCCTCCCCCAGCTCCCACCTGGCGACCCTCCACGCCGCTGGCCGCGCCAACGCCAGCAACGAAACCACCTCTAACACAAGCGCCTCCCAAGCCCTCACCCCCCACCTGGGGCTATCTCTACAACGCCTAGCCACGTACGATGAAGCCGCCGATGCCCTCCCCAACACAGCTGCCACACGCCTAACCTCCGCAGGCCTAGGGACAACTCTCCTAAATCCTCACCACGACGCCCAAGAAATCCGACAAATTGCCAAGACGTGTCGTGCGGACGCCAGCTGGTCTTCAGATAAAGCGCCGAAATCCCGACGCCGTTTCTCGGCGTGGGGATATCTATATAAATGTGGGTGAATCTATAGATATGGTGAGGGTTAGGTCTCCTGTGTGGTATGATGGTGTGGATAACGCGCCGCATAGGTCTTATCTCCGTGCTGTTGGCTTTAACGAGTGGGACTTCTCCAAGCCTCTTGTCGCGGTGGTGGCGGCTTGGTCGGAGCTGGGGCCGTGTAACTACCACACCCTGGAGCTGGCTAAAAACGTCAAGGAGGGGGTTAAGGAGGCGGGCGGGGTGGCGTTGGCGGCGCCTACCATTGTGGTGAACGACGGGATTAACATGGGCACCCCCGGCATGCGGTACTCCCTCATCAGCAGGGATCTAATAGCCGACACGATAGAGGCGCAGGTTAACTCCCACGGCGTAGACGCTTGGGTGGGGATAGGCGGATGCGACAAGACTCAGCCGGGCATAATCATGGCCATGGTTAGGCTGGACTTGCCCTCGGTCTACCTCTACGGCGGCACGGCCGAGGCGGGCAGGCTCGGCGACAGGGAGCTAACCATCGAGGACACCTTCGAGGCCGTGGGGGCCCACCTCGCCGGCAAGATCACTCTGGAGGAGCTTAGGCGGATTGAGGAGTTGTCTTTCCCCACCTACGGCACTTGCCAAGGTCTCTTCACGGCGAACACCATGTCCATCCTCGCCGAGGCTCTCGGCGTGTCTCTCCTAGGCTCCGCCACGCCACCGGCCACGTCCGCCAGGAGGAGGGCCTACGCAACGGCGTCGGGCCGCGCCGTGTTGAAAGCCGCCGAGCTGGGGATAACACCGAGGAGGGTGGTCACCTACGATGCGTTGTACAACGCGGCGGTGACGCTCTTCGCCACGGCAGGTTCCACAAACGGAATACTGCACCTCCTCGCCATCGCCTACGAGGCCGGGGTCAAGTTCACCCTAGACGACTTCGACGAGATAAGCAGGAAGGTGCCCGTAATCGCGGCCCTGCGGCCGGCGGGGCCCTACGCCATGCAAGACCTAGACAGAATAGGCGGCGCGCCGAGGATACTAAAGAAGCTGTATAAAGCAAACCTTCTCAGGCCGGAAGCCTTGACGGTGGAGGGCGAGCCCATAGGTAAACTGTTGGAGAGGTGGCAACCGCCTGCCGTCCCCGAGACCGGCATATTGTATGATGTGGAGAAGCCCTACAAGCCCTACTCCGGGATTAGGATACTCAGGGGCAACCTGGCGCCCAGCGGCGCCGTCATGAAGATCGGCGCGGCCAACGTCCTCAAGTTCGAGGGGAGGGCCCGCGTCTACGACGGGGAGGCCGAGGCCTTCAAGGCGGTGGCCGCCGGCGAGATCAAACAAGGCGACGTGGTGGTGATCCGCTACGAAGGGCCCAGAGGCGCTCCCGGCATGCCAGAGATGCTGAAGGTCACCGCCGCGATAGTTGGCGCAGGCCTCGGCGAGTCGGTGGCGTTGATCACAGACGGCCGCTTCTCCGGCGCCACCCGCGGCATAATGGTGGGACACGTGGCGCCGGAGGCCGCAGTGGGCGGGCCCATCGCGCTTGTGGAAAACGGTGATAGAATCATAATCGACGGCGGGGCCGGCCTTTTGAAGCTGGACGTGCCCGACGAGGAGCTGGAGAGGAGGCGGAAGAACTGGACGCCCCCGCCGCCTAAATACAGCGGCGGTCTCTTGGCGAAATACGCGGCGCTGGTGCAGCAGGCGGATAAGGGCGCTGTGACTAACCCAAGACCCCTTTGACGATTTCCGCCAGCCTAGCCACCAGCAGTTCGTGTTTTCTCAGTTCCTCTATTGGCGGCGGGGAGAGGCAGTTCTTGAGGGCGCTTGGCACCTCCAGCCCGCGTGCGCCGAGACACGCCACGGCCCTCCGCCACGTGTAGGCGTTTCTCGCGCCGCATAGGGCCACAGCCGCTGTGAACACCAGCTGTTTCGCCGCCTTACATACGACGACGGGATCCTCAGCCTCCCTAAACCTCCTCAGCCTCGTCTCCGTCTCCGCGGCCTCGTTCCTAAACGCGGAGTGGAAATCCACCTCTAGGGGCCTCCCGCAGAGGAGTACTCCCCAGTGGATGACGAAGTAGTGGAAAAGGTCCTCGGCTGGCTTCGGGAGCGCCTGGGCGTCGTAGACCTCCGGCAGGTCCTCCGCGGCGCCGTACGCCACCACATCAACGTCGTGGGTAGTGCCGTCTAGCGCCCCGCCGAATAGGTATATGGACGCGTCGCCGCAGAGGTGGCTGAAGTCGGCGTATACACGCTTGACCAAGTCGATGGGAGGCGGGTCATATACGTCGAAGCAAGCCGTGGGGATGTGCCGCTCCTCGCCCCGCCTCCTGATGTGTATCACCTCGAAGCCCCGTTTCACAAAGAAGTCGGCTAAGAACTGCCGGTGGCAGTGCCTCCAGTCCTCTTCCCTGCACATCAACGCCACAGTCCTCCGCCCGGCCAGTTGCTCCAGCTCCTCCAGCTGGAGAAGTGCCGGGGCGTAGTGGTAGAGCCGCCACACATACGCGTCGAAGGTCTTCGACGCGGCACAGCCGGCGCCGGGCCCCCTCACGCCCAAGGCGCCGAGCTCGCCGTACCACACATACCCCACGCCGACCCTCTGCAGAGCCTCCCTCAAGTTCTCGCCGGAGTAGAAGCCCGTCTTGGACCTGGGGAAACGCCTCACGTCGGCCAGAACCTCGACGCCGCGGCTTCTCAATGTGCGTAGGAACTCCTCGGGGGAGAAGCCGCCGTAGCCAACGGTGTAAAGCATGTACCTAAAGTACATTCAGTTTATTAACTCGGGAGCCGTTGCTCTTGATGGGCAAGCCGCAAAGATATATGTATGAGCTAGAGGGGGACGTATGAGAAGGTTTGCGCTGGTGCTCGCGGTGGCCACGGCGGCCCTCGCCCTCTACCTGCTAAACATAGCGCCGCACGCAACCGCCCAGCTGTTCTCCGCCCCAGCTACGGCGGCACCCCCACCGCGGCACTACAACGACACAGCCGAGAGGAGAAGGGAGGCGCAGGTCGCCGCCACGCCGGTTGCCGCCATAAACATCACAGAGATGACCAACTCTACGAACATCCTTCGTAAGGCTTGGCCTATGAGTATATCAAATGCCACCGCCGTTGAGTACTGCCCTGTACAGACCACCACCTGCGCCACGTCTACACCGGCGTCAAACGCCTCCGCTGTCTTAACCAAGTCAGCGCCGCCAGCTCAGGCGGGGGAGCTCGGCGAGGAGGTTCAAACCGCCGCGGCTGGGGGCGCCGCGCTACCCGCGATCCACTTGGCGTTTGGCGCGGCCGGAGCGGCGTTTTACGGGTACGGGCTCTACCTCTCGGCATGTGGCGGGCCGGTATGCCGATGGAGGAGGTTCAGGGCAATAGCGCCGCTGTCTGCGGCGACTGTGCTGGCATCTATCGCATTGTCAGCGGCATCGCCGCTGTTTCTGGCGCTATCTGCCCCAGGCGTCTGGGGGTTAATCCACTACTACAGGGCGAAGAGGAGGCTTGCCCTATGGCTAAGTTCGACATTGACGTGATGGCCCGCATACTCCTCGCCCTCCTCCAGGGGCCCATGGGCAGGACGGCGCTCTTCATGAGGACGAAGCTGAACTACCCCCGCTTCATGCAGTATCTCGAGTACCTCAAGGAGCGGGGGCTCGTGGTGGAGCGAGACGGCGCCGTGAGACTCACCGAGCGGGGCCTCGAGGTGGCCAAGGCGCTGGACAAGGCCCTCAGCGAACTGCTGTGATGTACCGCCAGTACATCAGGTTTATAACGCCGGACCCAGCTCAGCCACATGAAGGCCCTCCTCGCGGCGGCCGGGCTCATCGTTGCTATAGCCGCCCTGGCGCTCCTCATGTCTAAACCAGCGGAGCCGCCAGCCGGAGGACCTACGCCGGAGGCGCCCATCGGCCGCGAGACGCCCGACGAAACCTCCGCTGTCAACGGCTCAGCCTCCTCCGCGGCGGGGCTCGGCGGCTTTGCCGTGGAGCTCTACAGGAGGCTGGCGCTGGAGGGTCTAGACCGCAACCTAGTCGTGTCTCCCTACTCCGTGTATAAAGCCTTCGCCATGGCCTACGCCGGCGCCGCAGGCGAGACCAGGGAGGAGATAAGGAGGGTCTTCGGCTTTGGGGAAGATCCGTGCGCGGTGGAGAAGGCTGGGCGCGGCGTAGTTGAGGCGGCCTCCGTCTGGTTGCAGAGGGATATGTATGTGGCTGATGCCTATCTAAAGGCTGTGGCGTGTCTAGGCGCCGAGGCGAGGCGCGTGGACTTCAAGAACAACTACAGGTCCGCCCTGGCGGAGATCAACCGCTGGATTGCCGAGAAGACCCGGGGCTACGTGAAGGATCTGATCCCCGCAGACTACCCCAGAGGCGAGGATATACGCGCCGTGTTGGTGTCTGCTCTGTTTTTCAAAGGGAGCTGGTGGCCCGACAGATTTAGCAGAATCGGCAAGAGGGAGTTCCAGGGCGCAGGCCCCGTGGAGTACATGGTGCTTGACCTCAGGTCCTGCGGCGATCCGTCGCTGAGGAGCCGGGTCACGCCGGAGCTCACCGTGGTGGAGCTGCCGTTTAAGGACACAGCCGTCGCTATGTACGTGGTGATGCCTGCGTCGCTCCGGGAGTACGTGGAGGGGCTGACCTACGAAAAGCTGAGGGGGGACCTCTCTGCTCTGACAGACGAAGTGGTGAGGGTGGAGATGCCGCTGTTTCAGGCGCAGTTTAAGGGTTCGGTGAAGCCCGTGCTGGCCGAGATGGGCGTCCGCCTAGCGTTTGAACCCGACAGAGCCGACTTCTCGCCCATGACCGGGGGCCGGGAGCGGTTGCGTATCGATGACGTGTTCCACGGCGCCTACATAAGGGCGGACGAAAACGGTGTTGTGGCCGCCGCGGCCACGGGCGCCGTGGCGAAGGTCATATGCGCCAAGATCGGCGGCGTGGAGGTGGTGGTGGACAGGCCCTTCTTATTCGTGCTTGCAGATAGGAAGACGGGCGCCATATACTTCATCGGCCATGTAGTGGACCCCTCTAGATGATGCCGTAGATGTACCACTGGAAAAGCACTATGTTTTTCGCCACCGTCTCGGGGTAGACGCCGAACTCCTCCGCGGCCCTCACGTAGTCGTAGCGGAGGCCGAGCTTCTT
>WYEI01000174.1 GCA_009903905.1 Pyrobaculum sp.
AAAATAGTTGATGATTTTAGAATAAGAGCCCACGCCTTCACGTTGCGCCTAGTTTCAGACGCAGGTGCCCGCGCCGTAGTCCTTGCGCACCAGGGCAGACCTGGACAAGACGACTTCACGTCGCTGGAGTTGCACAAGCCCTACCTCGAGAAGCACCTGGAGAGACCCGTTAAATTTGTCGATGACGTAGCAGGTCCTGAGGCGAGGAGGCAGATAAAGGAACTACGCGGCGGGGAGATACTCCTGCTGGAAAACGTGAGGATGCTGTCTGAGGAGGTGATAGAGAGGGTGCCGGAGGCGCAGGCCGAGACCTTCCTAGTCCGCAAGCTGGCGCCGCTTGGGGACTACTTCGTCTTCGACGGATTCGCGGTGGCCCACCGGTCCCAGCCCAGCGTTGTGGGGTTCCCACTGGTAATGCCGTCGTGTATGGGCCCCGTCTTTGAGAAGGAGCTCCGGGCCTTGAGCACTGTGTTTGAGAAACGGGGGAAGGGGGTGACGCTTGTGGCTGGTGGCGCCAAGATCCCCGACACGTTGAAGGCCATGGAGCAACTCCTAAAAAACGGCCTTGTGGAGAAGGCGGCGGTGGGGGGCTTGGTAGGCTTCGTCTTTGCCGTGGCGAAATACGGCATAGTGAGCGCCCCCTTGAAACAGGTGATAGAGAAGGGTGGTTACTTGCCGTATATAGAAAGGGCACGGCAGATACTGAGTAAATACGGGTCGCAGGTACAAACGCCGATAGACTTCGCCGTAAATCAAAACGGCAGAATCGACGTAGATGTGTACTCGCTCACGCAGGCGCCGCTCGACATCGGGAGGTCCACTGTTCTGCTGTTTAGAGAGGTTATCGAACAGAGCGAGATCGTTATCTTCAGCGGGCCCATGGGCTACATAGAAGACGACAAGTTTGCAGCGGGCACCGCGGAGTTGCTCAGATCAGCCGCGAACAAACGACTCATACTCGGCGGCGGACACACCATACTCGCGGCCGAGAAGGCCGGCGTCATAGACAAGGCCTACCACGTGTCGACAGGCGGACGCGCCTTCATCCAGACGATAGGAGGCGAGGAGATGCCCGCGGTAAAAGTGTTATTAACATCCGCGAAGAAGTTCTGGACATGATAAGGGTAGGCGTAGTAGGATACGGCACCATCGGCAAGCGCATCGCCGACGCTGTGGCGGCCCAAGACGACATGAAGGTAGTGGGGGTGCTGAAAACAACGCCGGATTACGAGGCCAAGGTGGCCCTAGCGCGCGGCTACGCGGTCTACACGTTGCCGGACAAGTTCGACAAGTTCAAGAAGGCGGGGATAGAGCCCGCGGGCACCATAGAGGACTTGGTGAAAATCTCAGACATCATAATCGACGCGACGCCGGAGGACGTGGGGCGCGAGAACAAGGAGAGGCACTACCAGAGGTTTGACAAACCTGTAATTTTCCAAGGCGGCGAGGAGGCCGACGTCGCCGAGGTCAGCTTCAACGCCCTCGCCAACTACGAAGAGGCCAGGGGGAGGCGCTACGTGAGGGTCGTCAGTTGCAATACCACGGGCATAACCAGAGTCCTCTCGGCGCTTCTGCTAAACGGCATGGGGGTGAAAAAGGCCAGGATATTCATCGCGAGAAGGGGGGCCGACCCGAAGGAGCATAAGAAGGGGCCTATAAACGACGTGGTGCCCAACCCAGCGACTGTGCCCAGCCACCACGGCCCAGACGTCCAGACCATACTCAGGGACATAGACATAGTGACGATGGCGGTGGCGGTGCCGGTCACCATCATGCACATGCACATGGCATACCTAGAGCTGGACTCCACATATACGAGAGACGCCGTGTTAGAGGCCTTCGCCAAGACCCCACGCATCTACCTGGCAGACGTCGGCGCCGGCTTCCAGAGCCTCGCGCAGATAATTGAATACGCCAGAGACCTCGGCAGGCCTAGGGCGGACTTCCCCGAGGTTGCACTTTTCCGAGACTCTGTAACTGTTAGGGGCAACGAGCTTTATTTGATGTACGGCGTCCACCAAGAAAGCATAGTCGTTCCGGAGAACGTAGACGCCATAAGGGCAATCTTCGGGACGCTGCCCAAGTGGACGTCTATCGAGAAGACCGACAAGACACTTAAATTATCCACAGACGGTAAGGTGTATGCCTGACGAGCCCTACTACGAGCTGGCTTATAAATTCCGCCGCATATTAGTGCCCGTATCCCCTATGAACCCCGCGAGATTAAGGGAGTTGTTAAACGTCGCGGCGGACTTCGGCGAGAGATACGGCGCCGACATAGTCTTTCTCTATGTTGCATCAAGCGAAAACGAACCTGTCACAGAGCAGCTGAAAAACGCCGTAGAGGAATACATGGGTAGAAAAGGCGTTAAACATGCCTTCAAGGTGAGGAAGCTTGGGGAAGGGGAGACCGTGGCTTCTGAAATCGTAAAGGAGCTGTCTGAAAACAGTTACGACATGGTGATTCTGCTCTCACGCGGCTACTACGGCGCTTCTGCCTTGCTGTATAACAGCACGTCAGTAGCCGTGGCGCTTGCCGCCAACACCTCAGTCCTGATACTGCGATAAAAGGCTTTAGTTTACGGACACCTCGTAGAGTAGGACCACTACGCCGCTGTAACGGGCTGTACCAACTCACCCCAAGAAATGGAGACAGAGGGCTCGAGGTATATCTGAGGCGCATAGTACCTCCTCAGCCGCAGGACCTGCCTGCACAGTGTGGGCTCCAGAGGCGTATCCAAACGGAGTAGATGAAGTGTCGATAAGCTTCGTGAGAAATTATTTTTTAGACTATGGCCGGTGAGAAGTGTGAAGATCGGCGCTGCGGTATCGCCTTATCAACACTTCGGTTTTTGTAAGTGTGATATGCCGGACGAGCCGGGGGCCTACCACCTGCTTTTTTACGAAGAGGACCTCGACGTAGCGAGAGAAATTGGGCTAGACGTCTTTCGGACTGGGGTAGAGTGGGCGTTGATAGAGCCGGCGGAGGGCCGCTACGATAAGGAAGCCCTCCGGCTTTTTCGCGACTACCTCTCTTCCATAAGGCGGAGGGGGCTTAGGAGCTGGGTTACTCTCCACCATTTCACAAACCCGAGGTGGGTCTGGAAATACGGCGGCTGGGAGTCTAGGGAGGTGGGGAGGCGTTTTCTCGCCTACGTGGAATACGTGGCGAGGGAACTCGGGGATTTGATAGACGTGGCGCTGGTCTTCAACGAGCCGAATATGTACACGTTTTTAGCTTACGTAAAGGGCGATCTGCCCCCCTTCGGGTTTCTGTCGCTGAGACACATGCAGAGGGCGTCGCAGGTAATAGACAAGGCGATACTGGCCGCAAGAGACGTGTTGAAGTCGTATGGACTTCAGGCCTCATTCACCTACTCATTTACTAGGTTTGAAACGAAGAACATATTGATGAGGCCGGTGCTCTATTTTCTAAATAGGCAAAATTCGAAATATATGGATATATTTAAGGAGATGGACTACACCGCGGTGAATTTCTACGTGGTGGGGAGATATGACGACTTTGCGCTTAGGTTTGTGCTGAGGCCGCGGGGTCTGCTGGAGGTGAAGGCGCCGACACCGCTGGCCGTGACGGAGTTCGGAATAGCGACAAGAAACGAGGAGCTGAGATACCGATATCTATGCGCCATGGCCTCCGTGTTGAAGGAGGCGAATGCGACAGCAGCAATCTGGTGGAGTTTTCTGCATGGATACGAGTGGGGACTGGGCTACCAGCCCTTCTTCGCCCTTGTGGACGTGCTGGGGACGAGGCGGGTCGTCACGCCGCTGGCCAAGGTGTTCAGGACCACGCTGGAAAACCCGCCGCGTTGTGTTCTAGACGAGGTGGACCTCGGCCTGGAGTGGCGTTGGCTTACATGAAGTCGTCTAGCGAAGAGGAGGCGCTGAAGGGGGTCTCAAGTACACGCTTAATTACGGCGTGGCGTTTCTCGTCGACATCCCATGACTTGTAGTTGAGCAACGCATTTAGCGGAGTTCCGTATTTTCTCAGAAGCTCCTCGGCGCGTTTAGGGCCGATGCCGGGGAGCGACGCCAGGAGCGCAATCTGGAGACTCTTGATATCAGCCCTCTTCTTAACAGTGGGGGTCTTGACGCCGCTTTTTGTCTCCTTTTTAGCGGCTAGACAGAGGAGAGCCCCGGTCTGTGCCTTGTCCTCGGTGTAGAGGACCCCTATCTCCATCCCGTGGAGAGCAAGTTGCGCGCCTAAGACGGCGTTGGGCGAGATCTTTCTAAACCGGAGTTCTTCCCACAAATTGCCCTCAACCACCATGACGGGCCTCAGCCCGGTTCCTCGGAGGCGCGCGGCCTGGTCGAAGAGTCGCCCGTCTATAATCGAGTTTACGAAGTCCCGTGCGCTCTTCCTCTCGAAGACGAATCTGCCGGCTACGTAGTCGCCCACCTCCAGCTTCGTCTTTACGACCCCGCAACCCGATTCCTTGATGTGGCGTGTAACCTCCTCTGCGTGTTCCCTAGTATCGACGAGGACTACTGGTTGCACTTACTGAAGAGTTTCGTGTTTGGCTTTCCACTCCGTTACGTCTTCCTTCCTCCCTACGACCACCCACGCTATGGTTTTCGAGAGAGGTCTCGTCTCCGCGATTATGACCTTGTCGCCCGGCTTCACCTCTATGCACTCAGGTACCCTAACTCTCATCCTTCTGCGGCGGCGCTCGTAACGGTTGTACTTAGATATGTACTGAACCCACTCGTGTGTCACCACGGCGGCTTTATGCATCCTCACCTTCTCCACCGTGACCTCCAACAGCTTGAGCCTCACCTTAAGATGCCCATGCCAGGGACACAGAGGGTCGTCGCACACGGCGGCTGGAGGCAAGACGTAGGGGATGCCGACGTCTCTCACACGGATCTTCTTTCCCTGCGGCAGAGCGATGACGTCGCCGGTTTTAGGCCTTGACTGGAGCTTTATGACCGTCATATCACTTCGCGGCTATGTGTAGTGAGGATCTTGTTGCCTTAAGGCCGGGCTCGCCGTGTTGCACGACCTTTGTAGTGAGGACGAATTCGCCGAGGTAGTGCCCTATGTGCCAAGGCGATATGAACACAGGTATATACGTAATCCCGTTGTAGACCTGGATCGTGAGGCCCACCATCTCAGGGAGTATTATCATGTCTCTGCTGTGGGTCTTAATCGTCACCTTCTTCCCCTGGGCGGCCAAACGCTTCGCCTTCCTGATTTTCTCCAACAGCTTTCTATGTTCAGGCTTCAAGCCTCGTTTCAAACTCCTCCTCTGGCGTGCTGGGAGGAGTTTAATAAACTCATCCATTGACATATTCAGCAACTCCTCCAGGGTTTTTCCTCGGTATCTAAAGGTGCCCCACTCCTCCGGCGGGATGACAGCAGGCGTAATCCACCCCTGTTTCCCCTTCTGCGCCTCTTGCTCCTTTGAAGACATTGATGCGGCTTATTAATACTGTTTAAAAGCTTTTATCCGACATTATCCGGCTGCCACTAGGCAACGCCACGCGCCAGAGCCGCCACCGCAACCTATTTGGCGCTTGAAAAATTATAAATAACCATCGCCGTGGTTGCCATGCAAGTCGATTACGACGTGGTGATAATAGGTGCAGGCATCGCCGGACTCTCGGCGGCGCTTTACGCCGCGAGACAACGGCTCAAGACTCTGGTAATAAGCAAAGACTTGGGAGGACAGCTCAACATGACGACGCTGATTGAGAACTACCCCGCCATCGCCAAGATTTCGGGGCCTGAGCTCGCCAAGCGCGTGGAGCAACAGGCGAGAACGTTCGGCGCCGAGATCATATTCGACGAGGTGAAGACGGTTGAGAAGGAGGACAACGTGTTTGTGGTCAAGACCGAGGGGGGCGACGAGTACAGAAGCCTCACCGTGATCCTGGCCTTTGGGAAGACCCCCAAGGAGCTCAACGTCCCTGGCGAGGCCAAGTTCAAAAACAGGGGCGTGTCTTACTGCACCATATGCGACGCGCCGTTTTTCAGGGGGCAAGACGTCGCGTTGGTGAGCTGGGGCGACTTGGCTAGGGAGCCCGTGACTATCCTCTCCTCGGTGGCTAATAAGTTCTACTGGATATTCCCATCGGACAAGCCGATCCACGACGAGGAGTTCCTCGAACAAGCCAGGAGACTTGGGAAGGCCGTGTTTATCCCAAACAGCGAGGTGGTGGAGATAAAAGGCGACGCGAAGGTCAAGGCCGTGGCTGTGAAGAACAAGAAGACTGGAGAGGTGCAGGAGCTCCCCGTCGCGGCGGTGTTTGTCGAGGTTGGCTATGTGACCAAGAGCGGCTTTGTGCGCCACCTGGTGGACTTGAACGAACGCGGCGAGATTATTGCAGACTGGGAGGGGAAAACCAAGACGCCAGGCGTCTTCGCCGCGGGGGACATAGTGGCGTATCCCTACAAACAAGCAGTCATATCAGCGGCGATGGGGGTGGCGGCCGCCCTATCCGCAACGGCGTATGTAATGAAAATAAAGGGGAAGCCGGTCGCATCCCTCGTGGACTGGAAAGCTGAGGCAAAGAAGTAACTACAGAGCTAAGGTATCTAGCACATCTGAGGCGTCGTAGTTCTCTAGGTTCCAGAGTATCTGTAGCGTCTTTTTCCTCGTCTCCTCCGGCATCACGTCTCTGGTAAGTTCTTCAAACTTCTCTTCCAGCTCTCTATCTGTCATGGGGTTCTTGGGGTGGCCCTTGGCGTAATCCACTCTCTCCGTGTATTTGGCGCCGCTTCTCGTGGTTATTGTAATAACGGTGGGGAAGGCTTGGGGGTACAGCTTGTCGAGCTCCGGGTCTAGGTTCACCTCCATCTTCTTCATAAGCGACAAGACGGCGGGGTTTCTGATGTCTTTGTAGTGCTGGATCTTTATGGGCCCCCACACAAGGGCGGCGGCGGTTACCCACATGATGGAGTGATCCGCGGTTTCTTTTGTGTGTGGGTTCCACTTCTCGGGGTCTTTAGGCCCTATGATCGTGTAGGCGGCCTCGTAGGTGTCTATCCTAATCTTCTCGATCTCCTCTAGTCTTACCTTTTCCCTCAGCTTCAAGGCGGCCTCCACGGCGGTTTGTGCGTGATACTCCACAGGGTAGGGCTTTATGTAGGTGTCTAATACGCGCCGCGGCGGCCTAAGCTCCTCTAGGCTTCTCAGCACTGAGAGGTCGAGGTCGCCCTGCAACAGCTGTCTGATGAACCCCATCTCCCCTTCAAACGGCTTGTAGGGCCCGGTGAATCCGTCGCGCGCAAGCAGGGCGGCGAATACGGCGTTTCTGCTCGCGTTTGCCGCTGCTGCGCCCTTCCACATGCTCAACTCGCCTACTCTCGTCTGGCGCATCGCGGCGTGCGGCACTGCGTACAGGGCGAGGGCATGTTGCGTCTTAACGACGTCTAGGCCCATAAGCTTGGCGGCGGCCAGCGTGCTACCTATGCCCAAGAAATTCACGTGGTCCCATCCCCTCCTCCTGAGGGTGCCGCCGTCGCAGAAAGTGACGGAAGCCTCGTATCCAATAGCTATCGCCGTTATAAGGTCTGTACCCCTGGCGTCTGCGTACTCGCCCGCAGACAGTGCGGCCGCGATCAAGTCGCTTGGGTGAAGCGGCTCTTTCGACAGGTATGTGTCGTTGTAGTCGTGGTATCTGATCATGAGGCCGTTTACAAACGTGGCCCAGTCCGGCGCCACTCTGTACTGCGTCCCCATTATACGTGCCCCCTCGGAGAGGGAAAACCTAGACGCAACGCGCCTGGCGATCGCCACCGGCTCTGCTGTGTAGGCGGCAAAGGCCACCGCGACCGAGTCTATGACTCTGCGTTTAACCTCGTGCCGAGTCTCGGCGGGGACCTTGGAGAAGTCTATGGCATTTGTATATTCGGCTAAGACCTTAGTTACGCGGTCCATGGCCCCCCTCTTTAAGCTTGTTATAAGTATTGTCCACGGCTTTTGCTATTTCGGAATCTAGCTTTTCATAGTCGTAATACCTAATCAATTCATAGAGCTCTCGACGCGTAAACATCTTGTCAAGCCAGACGGCTTGGGTGCCCTCCTCCAGTATAGTCCTGAAGACCTCCCTGACTGCATACATGGCAACCCTCAACGCGGTGACGGGGAATATCACGAACTTGTAACCCCACTCCTCCAGCTTCTTGGCCGGTATAAGCGGAGACACTCCAAACTCCGTCATGTTGGCCAAAAGCGGAGCCTTTACCCTTCTGGCAAACTCCCTAAACTCCTCCTCGCTCCGGAGGGCCTCTGGGAATATGACGTCAGCCCCCACCTCTAGGTACAGCTGTGCCCTCTCCACGGCGTCTTCAAACCCCATCACCCCCACGGCGTCTGTCCTCGCTATGATGACGAAGTCGGGGTTCCTCCTGGCTTCCACAGCGGCTCTTATCTTCTTCGCCATCTCGTCAGGCGGGATCAAAGCCTTGCCGCTGAGGTGTCCGCACTTCTTCGGCATCACTTGGTCCTCTATCTGCACCCCCGCCGCCCCCACCGCCTCGAACTCCCTAACGGCTCTCATGACGTTGAGGGCCTCCCCGTAGCCGGTATCTATGTCCACGATGACGGGGATATCCACGGCGTCTACTATGTATTTTACAGTCTTCACCATCTCGTCCATGGTTATGAGGCCTAGGTCGGGTAAGGCCATGGAGGCGGTTACGGCCGCCCCCGACACGTAGACCGCCTTGAACCCAAGGCTCTGCGCCATAAGCGCCGTCAAGGCGTTGAAAACCCCCGGAACCAGAACCACGCCGGGCCTACGCAACTCCTCGCGCAACGCCCTGGCTCCGTCGCCCCCCCTCTTCCTAAACAGCATATCCACACAGTAAAGGCTCTATTAAACTGTTGAGCCTTGCGTGGAGGCTTGCCGCTCAGCCGGCTGAAAACGGCGTCACGGCTCCACGCTCAGCGGAGTCATCACCGCATTTTACGTGTAGGATATATATTATAATTTTGAGGTATGAGGAGTGCTCACTAAGCCGTGTTTAATGCTGTTCTCCTGCCCCGGGGACGGGGGCGACACCGCGGTGTATTGGAAGGGAGCCGCCAGGCAGGCCAAGAAGGACGATGCAGTTGTCAAGCTGTTCGGCGCCTTAGACACAGCGGTTGCCTACGCCCACAAAGCCGCCAACGTTCTGCCGAGGCCGCAGGGGCGGATAATGCGCCTCATTGCCTTCTCGCTTATGGAGCTGGGCTTCTACCTGGCGACGGGGAGGGCGGAGTACCTCGACACGGCGCACGCCCTCTACCGCAGAGCGCTTAAGCTGGCCTACGCAACCGCGCCCGAGGAGCCGCTCCGTAGCTGGGTGGCCTGCGCCTCGCCGGAGTGTTCCGCCGTGGACGAGGCGAGGGTTTGGATCAGGTGGGCTGAGAGACGCGTGGTGACGCTGGAGGAGGCCGCGGCCGCCAAGCTCCTCAACCAGCTGTCTAACCTAGCCTTCGAGGTCATGAGGACGCTTCCCCACATAAAATACCGCCACAGAGACGTCAGATAAGTTTATAAGTGGTTGAGTAGTTGTAGATGCCCTAGGCAACACCCCTGTAGGGGGGCGTATGAGCCTGGTGGGTTACCCCGGCCAAATCCCTAAAATTTTATATACCGAGTTTTCTTGGGAGGCTATGCCTAAGGAGCTCTTTTTGCTTGAGCTATGGAGGAAATACGGCGAGAAGGCTGAGGAGATCCGCGTAAAGAGGTATCCTGAGTACGTAAAGCTGAAGGCAAGGCTTGCCGGGTATCTCTACACGATAAAACTGCCGCCCGACAAGGCGGAGCAGGTCATCGCCGAGCTCAAGGCGAAGAACATAAAGGTGGAGGAGGTCTAAAAATTTTTAAAGGTCTCCTTCTCAACGCTTCTCATGGAGTACATCTACGGTGCCCTGTTGCTACACTACGCAAAACAGGAGATAAACGAGGAAAACCTGGCGAAGGTGTTGCAAGCCGCCGGGCTATCCCCAGACGAGGTCAGGATCAAGACCCTCGTAGCCGCGTTGAAAGAAGTAAACATCGAGGAGGCCATTAAGTCCGCCGCATTTGCGCCTGTGGCCGCCGCCCCTGTGACCGCGGCTACGACGGCTCCCGCCGCGGCGGCTTCCGCCGCCAAGGCCGAAGAGGAGAAGAAAGA
>WYEI01000202.1 GCA_009903905.1 Pyrobaculum sp.
AGACCCGCCTCACCTCATCCACGGCGTCGCTCCGCGGCGCCAAAACCTCAAACACCTTCCGCTTAGCCACCCTCGGCCCCCCCGTCTCAGCCTCCCTTATGAGGCCCAGCCTCGCCAACTCCACGTGAGTCATGCCAGTCATCCTCTCCACGTGGGCAAGGCCGTCGCTGTCCACGTACCCCCGCTCGCTCTCCAAAATCCTAAGCGCGAGGTAGGCATACCCCGCCCGGTCACCCAGCCTGACCCCCGCCGCCCTCATAAGCGCGTCAAAGGCAAGCGAAACAGCCGCCCTAAGCAAGCCCCCCGAGTCCAGCTCCACACCCCCCATCCTCACGGGGAAATGCGCAGTCAAGTACTCCAAAGCCGCCATGTAGTAATACACCCACGCCGTCGCCCCGTTCTTACCCCCCACCATCTTCATCCGCCCCTCCACCCTCCTCGCCACCTCCCCCACGGCGGCCTCCCAAGCGGCGTCAAGCTCAAGCGACCTCTCACCAGCCCGCCTCCTCCACGCCGACACGTAGCCCCCCAGCACCGAGGCCTTCCCCATAGCCACCACGCTTGCCTCAAATTCTGTCTCCACGGGGTAGGCCGCGGCAAGCGTCATGCCGCCCCGCCGCCATAAGGCGTCTATAAGGGCCTCCCAAGACTCCGGCTTCTTAGCCACGTAATACACCACCAGGAGGCCATCCTCCTTCAAAAACCGCACCACGTTGCTGAAAGCCCTAGACAGCAGGTCGGCAAAGGTTACCTTCATGCCGAAGTGCTCCCACCGCCCCTCGTTCTCGCTCACCTCCCTAGGCGCAAACCTCTGCCACTGCGTAGGTATCTCCAGGCCGAACTCGTCGAAGAAGGCCTCCGGCAAGAAACGCGGCCGCAACTCGCCGCCCTCCACGCCGCTGAGAGCCCGCTTAAGCCACACATAGTAGAAATCGCTCAGCTCCGCATAAGCCACGTCATCCGCATACGGCGGATCAGTCACCACAACATCAAACCTCTCCCCCTCAAGCCTAGAAAGCTCTGTGGCATCGTCGAGAATAACCCTAGAAACTGTGTTCTGCGATAGAGCCTCTCTCAAGTATGTAACAACTCTAGCGAGTTTTTCTAAATTTATCTGAAACGTACCGGTTCCACTTATATACGCAAACGGCGATACATCACCCCAGTTCCAAGTCATCGCAATACCCCTAGTTGAGAAAGCATCGGCTACTTGCTGACCGCCATTGTTCCACCTCGTAGTAACACAATTATAATCGACATATCTAACCAATGCAATTGCTAGGAATGTAGTTATGGCTTCGGCGTATTTCTTCGCCTCCTCTCTGCTGGCGCCTTCCCTGAGCTTCTCCTCCTCGGCGAGGCGGCCAGTTTCCCTGATAAGCTTCACTAGCTTGATGAGAGTCAAAAGCTGACGCGGGTTAAAGAGCTGATACCACTTGTCTACCGCGTATACTGGGAACCTTAAACCGCTCCCGATGTTGCCATAGGGAGGTATTTGTTCCGTTGGTATGTCTGGGTCTCCCCACGTCTTTTTGAGTTCCTCGGCTGCTTTCCACAGCTTGTCTACGTCCTGGGGGGCGGCTGGTTGGAACTTCAGACCGTTTTCTATGCGCGCCTTTACCAGCAGGATGGGGCGGGCGGGGGAGTTTTTGAGGTCGTCGAGAGTGATTTCGCCTTTTAGGTACCGTTCGTAGTTGGCGTTCCACTGCCTGAGCGCCCACTTGACGTACCAGTCGCCCTCGCTCTTCTTGCCCTTGACGAGTTTGCCGTTGACCACGCGGTGGTTTATCTCGGCGCGGCAGTGGAGACACTGCGCCGTCTCGCGCCTAGCGTCTATGTTTTTTAGGGGGACGGCGTACCGCCTGCCCCGCCACACCACAGAGCCGCCCTCCTCGCCCCTCGTCGAGACCTCGGCCCTCAGCTCGTCGCAGGAGCCGCCCCCCTCTTTTCTGCACTCCTCGTTTAGGTCCCGGATCTCGACGCGCCCGTTTCGCCACTCCATCCAGGCCAGCCGCTCGTAGCCCTCCCTGCCCCTCACCCTGGCGAGCCACCAGCTACCCACCAGCGGCGTGTGGCGGCCGCACACCGGGCACTTGACCTCCCAGGTGCCGATGTAGATGTCTGCGTCGTAGAGCCCCTTCACCTCCTCCCTCAGCCTCTCAACCACCCACCTGCCCCACTTCTCCACGTCCTGCGGCTTCACCCGGCGGGGGAACTCCAGCACCGCCTTGAGGAAGACATATGCCGCGGGGAGGAGCTCCACGGCCACCGCCTCGGCCCCCAGCCTTGCGGCCTCCAGCGGAATCGAGCCGAAGCCGGCGAAGGGGTCCAGCACCTTCTTGCCCCGCATTTTCTCCACCAGGCGGGGCGCGGGGTTGCAGGCGTGGACGGTCTTGCGGCTGTTCCTGCAGGGGAAGAGGTCGTTTAGGAACTGCTCCGGCGTCTGGTACGCATCCGCCGGGAGCAGAGACGCCGCCACCACCGCCCTAGCCCCAGCCAGAGGCTTCCGCGTCCACCAAAACACCATCTCCCAATGCGGCGGCCGGCCACCACGCCCCTTCTCCACCGCAGAGTATTCGTTGATCGCGTCGATGGGTATTCCCCTCTCAAGGAGGGTCTCCATGTATAACTCTCCACGTTTAAATCTAACTATCTTGACCGATAGTGATATAATACCTGAAATATATTGTTACACATGAAGTGTCCCTTCTGCGGCTCTTCTAACGTGGAGAGGGTGAAGGAGTGGGATATGCCGAAGATGGGGTACCATGTGACGCATTACATCTGCAGAAACTGCGGCGGCCGCTTCAACCACTACGTGGGCAGGGGGAGGGAGTTCGTGCTGAGGGTGGGGTTCAGGCAGAGGAGGTAAGCCTTTTGAGGAACTCCATTACGAGCTTGTATAGGTATCAAGTCTCTTGCGATCGGTGCTGGCTTGCGCTAATCCTTTATACGTCCCTTTGATTGTGGCGGTTGTTCGTTGTCTATAAATTACCTTTAGTTTTACAAAACCTTCCGACGCTGATTATGTGCATTGGTTTTATAAGCCTTGGCGACGTTAAATATGTGCAACTGCGGAGGGCTTCCGGTTCTCCTGAAGTACGTTATTCAGGCGGATTTAAGAGCACGGCGCGAAACAACGTAACATACAGATTATACAAATTGGTGAGAGCACCGACTCTCGAATCTGAGATCGCGTTTTGTTATGAGGTGAAAGCTGTTGAATGCGCAAAAGAAGTCAAGAGACTGCTAAATAGGAAGGGGATTGAGGCTCGATTCATCGTCGAATATCCCGACGTCTATGCTATCAGGTTAAATGACGGTAACTTGCCGGAGTGGTTTCGCAAGTCTTTCAGCGAGATAAAGCCCAGGTCAGTAAGAGAGGTGTTGGGCTTTGACGAAGGCGACCTTCGCTATAGGTTCGGTGGTAGGGGTCAAGGCAAGTGGCCTTATGACGTGCGTAAGCGTAAGCCATATTGGTGTCCTGCCTTGCGGCGTCTGTCTATCGAGGTCTATTATGAGAGGCTTGAATATTGGGAGACGTTAGAGAGATTGTTCAATAGGCATGTTGACGGAGTAGTGCGGGAGTTTGTGGAATTGGTTCCTAGGAGCCTGAAGGACATCTGGGATCTAGGTAGGGGCGGTGTTAAATTGGCGCTGTTAGACGGCAAAACCTTGAAGAGCAAGTTAAGGGAGATTGCCGAGATAAAATTGCGGAGCTACAATGGCCTCTCTACGCTTCAGCTGGTTAATGGTGATAGGTTGCTGGGGGTGGTAGGCGGCCGGGAAGCGGAATACATAGCTAATCTGCTTTCGGGGCTTCTCTTCCGGTCTGGTTGTATCCCTTACTACGTTGAGTTGCCGACTACACGTTCAGAGTATCTTAAGTTGCCGAGGGCGCTGTATGTCGGTGTAGGGCTGAAGAAAGTCGGTGAAGAGTACGCGAAGGGTATAGCTGTGTTGATGACCGGGCGCGGAAATGTGGTGGGGTATGTGTACAAGGACTTCCATATAAGGGGTAGATCTATGGAGTTTCTTGAGGAGGGGGAGCTTGAGGAGTTTGTTGACAGCATAAAGGAGGCGTTGGAGAGATACCGCAACAACGCGCACGCAGAGCCGGATCTAATCGTCGTTGTGAGGAGCAGGAAGTTTCACGACGCGGAGTGGGAAACCTTGAGGAGGAATTTCGCAAGGCACTGGCTGAGGCTGTCGTCGAAGGGTCTGCTCCTTATGTCGAGCTACAAGTATGTGAAGATAGGACGTAGCAGGGCGGTTGAGGTGGGCAGAACGACGGTAGACGGCGGCCAGCACGGCGTGTGGCTTGTACAACTTAGCGAGTTTAAGTCTGCGGTGAAGGTGAGCTACTTTTACACTGGAAATGACGCCACTCTGCCGTTGGCGGCGTATATTTACCTTAGGTCGCTCGACTTCACAGGCTTGACGCTGGGCCGTATGTCGTTGCCACCTGTGAAGTATGCACGGAATTATCTGAAGTGGATGTATCTCTCGCAGTGACGTGGAGAAAGCGATAGACGCCATCGTTCAGCGGCTTCGTGGGTTATTAAGCAGGAAGTGCTTCACAGCGTTTGGCTTGTGGTGCACTAGGCAATTCCGTAAGACTGTGATGAGAGGGCTTTCTCATCTTTTTGACAGGGGACTTCTGGAGACTTGTTTTAGAGAACTGGAGACTCGTCTCAGGCGGGAAGGGGATGAGCTGTGTAGGGTAGCTTTGTTGGGGTGGATGGATTTCGTGGCGAGGGCACACGGCGGGGAGCTCTATCGGCAGTTCAAGGAACTCCTCCCCGACGCCCTGGGCCTCAGAAGGCCCGACGGTTTGATTCCCATAAACTGCGGAGAGAAGCTGATATGCAACGAGCCTTTGCTCTGCCTAAAGGCGTACCTCTTTTGTAAAAAGAGGTGGATGGAGGAAAAGCTTAGGTCGCTGGCCGCGGGGACACCCTACGCTGAGGTGGCGAGGGTCCTCTTGGGCGAGGGGGACATACCTGAGGAGTGCGGGGGGCGGTCCGAGAACTGTGCGATAAAGTGTTGAAATGGAGATGCCAATCGGCGGTTGGCGTTGCGTCTTCTGGAGGCGTGTGCCGCTTTGGCGTGGATGTGTGGGGGTGGGGTTGCAAGTTTCTGCGTTCTGTGGTGGTTTTTTTAAGGCGGGGATTGATAGTGGGTATGGGCAGATCTGCGGTTGCTGTGGATGTGGGGAAGGTGGAGACTCCGTCTTCTCTTGCTTTGCGTATGGTGGAGAAGTTGTTTGGCGGTGGTTCTCCGCCTGTGGGGTCGCGGGTTCTCGACGCGGGGTGCGGGAGGGGTGTCTTTGTGGAGGCGTTGTTGTCTTATCTGGGGGGCCGCGGCGGCGCGTTGCCGGAGGTGGTGTGTGTGGAGAAGGATGGGGTGCTTGCGGAGGCGGCGCGTAGGCGGTTTGGGGGCATGGCGCGGGTTGTGGTCGGCGACTTTCTGCTTATGGGGGCGGAGGAGCTGGGGGGCCTCTTCGACTTCGTGATCAGCAACCCGCCGTATGTGTCGTACGAGAGGATTAGCCCGGAGCTGAGGGCTACCTATAGGAGGCTGTTTTCTGTGGCCCGCGGGCGTTTTGACCTCTATATGCTTTTCTTTGAAAAGGCACTTTCTCTGCTGAGGCCCGGGGGGAGGCTGGTCTTCATCACGCCGGAGAAGTACCTCTACGTGCAATCCGCCGAGGCGCTTCGGAGGCTTTTGGCTGGGTACGCCGTGGAGGAGCTGGAGTTTGTAGACGAGAGGGCTTTCGGGGACGTCTTGGCCTACCCGCTGATTACTGTGGTGCGCAAGGCGCCGCCTTCGGGACCCACCATAGTTACTCTGCGGGACGGCCGGAGGGTGGAGGTACAGCTCCCGCGGGACGGGGCGCCGTGGCTCCCCACCATTTTGGCAGGTGAGGCGCCGCGGGGCGGCGGTTGCGTGAAGCTGGGGCTTCTGGCAGAGCGGGTGAGCGCGGGGGTGGCCGCCGGCAGAGACGAGGTCTTCGTCGCGCCGCGTGAGGCCGTCCCCCAGGAGCTGAGGGCCTTTGCCTACCCCACGGTCAGCGGGAGGGAGCTCTCGTTGTTTACGCCGGGGGGCGAGCTGGACTATGCGAAGCTTCGCCACGTGATGCTGGTGCCGTACGGCCGGGACGGGAGACTGCTGGACGAGGGCAGGGCGGGGCCTCTGCTGTCGTATCTCTCGCGGTTTAGGCGGGTGCTTGAGGAAAGGTATGTCGTGCGGAGGGAGGGGAAGCCTTGGTATGCCTTCCACGAGGATCCGCCTATGCCCCAGCTCCTCAGGCCCAAGATTCTGTGGCCTGACGTGGCGAAGACGCCGGCGTTTTACGTAGACGCCGTGGGGCAGGTGGTGCCCCGCCACAGCGTGTATTACCTGGTGCCCAGGGACCGGCGGCTCCTGCTGCCGCTGGCGGAGTACCTCAACAGCGAAGCGGCCAGGAAGTGGATCACGGCCCACGCGCAGAGAGCCGCCAGCGGCTACCTCAGGCTCCAGTCCCACGTGATTAAAGAACTCTGTGTGCCTAGAGACATAACCGCCGACGCGGCGTAGAGGAATTTCTGAAGAAGATCCCGCGGCCGTCTGTGGAGGACATCCCAGAGCTGTATAGGGAGCTTGACGAGATGACTAGGCGTATTGCTGAGATCCTCACCGCCTCCAGTCTCTACTACGTCGGGACTCAGGAGGTGGATTTCGGAAAGGCCACCACGGAAGACCTCGTTGAGTTGTTAAGCAAAGACCCGGAGGTCATGGTGCCGTTCTTCGTCATGATCACTGGCCTTTCCCACAGGGAGCTCAAGCGACGCGGGCTGGGGAGCGTGTATTCGCTGAGAAGAACCAGGAACCGCGAGAAGCTTAGGCCATTTGCAGACCTTGTGAGGAGTCTCTTGGCGCATCCGCTTAGGCTCGAAACCGTCTTGTATAAGTTCTATAAGAACTGGGAGGAGCACCAGAGGCGGCATTGGCGGGGGCGTAGAGCCGAAAACGAGGTGTGTACGGCGGTAAAGGCGCGTTGCAGAAACGCGGGGAAATACGTGCTTCTGTGCGGTGGAAAGAGGCGGGAGATAGACTGCGCGGTGCCGCGGGATAAGCCAGTCGTGGCTATCAACGTCAGGGTGGGGGTGGGGGAGGACCGCGCCAAGCGGATAAAGGAATTCGGCGCGGAGCTTAAGGAGGCGAGGGAATGCGGCGTTAAGCATTTCGTCGTTGTGTATTTCGTGCCGGAGCACGAGAAGAACAAGCTTGAGGAGATAAGAGCCGAATTCATGAGGGAGGCGCCTTTTGACTTGGTGGTCCTGACAAGAGGGGAGTTAGAGTTGCTGGCTGAGAGGCTTAGGGAGTGGGGCGTACCTGGTTGCGTGTAGCGGCGGCCTCACGCGGCACGTGTGCATTTACCACAGCGGCGTTAGGCGAGGCACACGGCTCTGCCTGTCTCCATGGCGGCACGTATTTATACCGGCCGTTTTCTGTCGATATGCGGCTTTTGCTCTTGGCCGTCTTGGCGCTTGCGGCTGTTGCGCTCGGGGCCACGCGGGAGCCGCATGAGGGATGCGACTACGATTTCGGCGCCGGCAACGGCACTGCGTATCTGATCGTGAATAATCCCTATAATCTCATGCTTCCTCTTAACATCATCTACCATAGTGGCAAGCACAACCACTCGGAGGGTCTGAGCATCTCGAGTACTAGAGTTATTGTATTCTGCGGCTTAGGACACGGCTGGCTGTATATACAGCAACATGAATCGCCGTTGAGGAGTCCGTTGGCATGGTATCCTCTTGCGGTACCTAGGTACGTAGTTTTGCGAGCTGGCGAGTCGGCCACTATGTCTGTGACTACTCTATTTGCGCCGGCAGCGACCATCGCCGCCGCTTTTCTTCTTCTTGTGGCTTTTACGTTGAGACCTAGGTTAAGACGGTCAGCCATATACGCACTACCTGACGCGTTAAGAGACGAGAATATCCGGATCAAATATTTCAGTTTCATTTTCATAGTTTTGATGGGCTTCTTACTCCTCTACTTGTTAATCATTCTTTTGACAGATGGATCGCCTTTGTTGAGCGAATCGCTTTCTCTCAATATTTTAGAACAGACAAGGAGTTCACAATCATCTTCTGGTGGTCATGTTAATGACAGTAGTAGCGATCCATTAATGGAGATAATGGTTCTGTTAGTTATGTATATTACATTATCATTGGGAGGTTTCTATTTATCTTTTCATAGGGGATTACGGACCTATTACTATATATTTATTAGTATTTTAATCAATCTATGTATTTATATTAATTACTCAAAATCACTTTTATCTTTCTTACCATATACTTTATTTATTACTATACTACTTACCTCAAGTATCACTCTTCTTTCGTTTTACAACTTATTAATGGTCTCCTTTCTCTCCGCCTATGGAATTGCAACATTCATTTACTATGATGCAAACTTTGGACGTCCAATAACTTGGAGCCTTCCGTTGCAAATACCGGCTATAATTCCTGAAATCTGGGCTGTCATCTTCCCGGTTATAGCGGCTATTGCGATGTCATTTCTCTTTGCCGTGATCATGCTAACCTATGGCATAGACCTGATCAGGGGCACACATGCGGTGGCGCCACGCACGACGTTATGGCCTCCTCTGTGGTGGTGGTTTGGGCTGGGAGTCTTTGCCTTGGATGAGTTGAAGGCGCGTAGTCTTCTACATAGGCTATCTGCTAGCGGCGGCGTTGTGGTTGAGTTGCCTCGGGGCGGGAAGGCGATAGTGGTGTCGGCTGACCTCTACGGCATGTACCTCTGCAGGCTCGGAAGGGAGGGCGGTGTCTGTAATGACGTCGAGTGGGTGAGATATGGCGAGGTAAGGTTCAAAGTTTCTAAGATAATTAGGATAATCAAGAGGAGCGACTGGCATGTTGTAGGCAGATTTATTCGAAAGGTGGTGCTACCAATATTGGCGGACGTCTTGGCATTTTTTATGATTAAGTATATCGATTTAGTTACTATACTTACCTTTCTGTTATTTCTCATTCTATTTCTGTTTGTTTATCATAAATATAATGACTTTAGAGAGTTGAAGGAGTATATACAAGCTATTAAAATAGTGCACTTGATGTCTCATATATTTTGGGCATTCATACTCCTTTTCATATTTGCATTTTTGACATCAGATCTTGTTGTGTCGAGCCATATCTTCTTCATAGCCGCTATTACCTCGTTTCTCTCGCGGGCAGATCCTGAGTTGTCTAGGTACCTATTTCCGTGGTTGGAGCTTCGGCTGATGTGCGTAGACGGCTCGGTTATCGGCTTGGCTCGTGGTGGTTGTTTGCAGTGGGCTAAGGGGGGAGGGGCGCCGCGGGGCCGTGCTTTTGTGATCCGGGATGGGGACTGTTTGGTGGTTGTGTCTCCTTATGTTGATAACGTGAGGAGCCGTCTCCAGCGTTATCTCTGCGGGCCCGCTTGCCCGCCGGTGCGGATTGTTGGCGGGGAGGGGGTTGCAGTGGGCGTCTTGGATCTTCAGAGGCGTCGGTACTATTATTACGTAGTGGATTCCTCCTGCTGACGTCGGCAGTCCGCTACCTGGCGTAGCTATGGCGTCATAGGTTGGGTATGCGGCGCGGCTAGTGATGGTGCGCCAGATGGCGACTACGGCCTTGTTGCTTGTCCATTTTTCTGACTCCCCACGTTTTGGGGGATGTGGCTGTGGTGGTGTGGAGTGTCTTGTGCCGTTTGGGGTTTTGGTAGTGGAGCTGGCACCAGGTGGGCAAGAGGGTTGCGGGGCTTGCGCCTATGGCGTGTGTGTCTTGCGGGCAGCGAGGGGGGCAGGCGGGTTGCGTGGGGCGTAGTCCTCAGCTGTGGGTTTTGCGCCGCGGTTGGGGTGTTTATGGCATAAACATATAAATTCAATATTCAATATATAATATGTCTGTGGGTGAGTCTGTCGTCGTTGGGGAGTAGGGGGTGAGGGGGGTCGTTACGTTTCTGCTTAAGTTGCTGGGTGGTGGGGTGTACAGCGTGAGGAAGCTGGTGAAGTTGGTCTTCTTGGCGCAGTGCGACGTGGAGGGGCGTGTCGTCTATGAGTATAGGTA
>WYEI01000293.1 GCA_009903905.1 Pyrobaculum sp.
TGCCCGTCTGTTTCCTCTCCTACATACTGGGTCTCGACAGGACCGCGGTGTCTCACCACCTAGCGAGACTCAAAGCCGCAGGTCTCGTGAAGGTCTCCAGGAGCGGCCAGTACAGCATCTATAGCCTCTCCGAGGAAGGCCGGCGATGGGCTGACGCCGTGTTTTCAATTTAGGAGTAGAGGCGCGTCCACATCTGCCGACGGCGGCGTCTGCGTCCATCTTTTCCACGGCGGGAGCCTCCTCTAGGCTGGGGGCGATGCCAGCCTCCGGCGCGCAGACAAACGAAGTCCCAGCGCCCCGCTCCCGCTGGACTGCGGCGCTGTCCTCTCCGCCGTCTTGCCGCCATCGACGGGTGGCTTTAGGTGGCCGCACAAGGGGTCTGAAGCATTGGGAATTACGAGGCGGCGAGAGACTCCTCCTAATGTTCGGAGACATCTGGCGAGGTCTGTCTTGATTTCGAATCTTCCTTTGGAGCCCGACGTCGCGCAGATAGGGGCTGTATTACGAAACTTGTTTATGGGTAGGGAGCGGGAGTTGGGTGGCTGGGGGAGCGGGTCGGGTGGCGCCGAGCTTTTGGCGATACGCTCAAGTGACGCATCGGCAAGACCGAGACGTTGAGGGAGTTCCCCAGACGGCGTTATATCAAGTCCTCACCTCTAGGACGGGCTCTCAAGGCCATTTGGAGTCGCTTAAAAGAGAGTGTTCGCCGGGAGGTGGATCTACGGGAGACCTTGAGGGGCTTCTGGCGTAGCCGAGGGGGTGGATAGGCCACGTCTCGTATTCGACGTGTTCGGCTGGCCGAGCTCCACAGGGGCGTACTACGCGCCTTAGGCGTATAGGTGACAAGCCACGTAGTGGCCCCGTCTCGCCTCTATAAGTGGCGGTTCTTCTTTTTCGCATTTGCCTCTGATTACGTACGGACAGCGGGGGTGGAAGCGGCAGCCGGCAGGCGGGTTTATGGGGCTGGGGGGCTCGCCCTGCAGTAGGAGGACTTTTCGGCTTCTCGCCGTCTTGGGGTCCGGCACCGGCAGAGCCGAAATTAAGGCTTGTGTGTATGGGTGCAACGGCTCTTTTATCACGGCGTCGGCCGGGCCGAGCTCCACAATCTTCCCCATGTACATAACCGCGATTCTGTCGCTCATGTAGCGTACTGCGCCTATGTCGTGGCTGATGAAGAGGTAGGTGAGGTTAAGGCGCTTCTGCAGATCTTTCAACATGTTGAGTATCTGGGCCTGCACCGAGACGTCAAGCGCCGAGGTCGGCTCGTCGAGGACGAGAAACTTGGGCTCAAGTATCAAAGCCCGGAGGATTGCTATCCTTTGACGCTGACCCCCGCTGAACTCGTGGGGGTATCTATGGAGCTGACCTCTCTCAAGACCGACGAGCTCCAGCATTTTGCCTATGTACTCCTCCGGGTCTTGTATTGGGAGTTTATGCACCTTTATCACCTCTAAAAGTGTTTGATAGACGGTGAGGCGGGGGTTTAGAGACATGTAGGGGTCTTGGAAAATCATCTGGGCCCTCCGCCTAAACTCCCTCAACTTGCTCCCAGAGGCCTTGGTTACATCTTCGCCGTCGAAGTATATGCGTCCAGAGGTGGGCTCTATGAGCCGGAGGATAAGCCGGCCCAGGGTGGTTTTGCCGCTGCCGGTCTCGCCAACAAGTCCCAGCGTCTCGCCTTCGTAGATCTCCAGATCTACGCCGTCTACGGCCTTGACGTATCCCCTGGGTCTCAGAAGGCCGCCTACTGGGAAGTACTTACTTAACTTCTCGGTCTTTATCAGAGGCTTCATGGGTACAGCCAACACGCCACCTTGTGTCTGTCGCCCAGCAACGGCGGTTCTTCTTTTTCGCATTTGCCTCTGATTACGTACGGACAGCGGGGGTGGAAGCGGCAGCCGGCAGGCGGGTTGATTAAGTTCGGTATGGTGCCGGGTATCGGCTTGAGTCTCTCCTGGGGATTAAGCGGGTTTATCACGGCGTTTAGAAGCCCCTGTGTGTAGGGGTGCTTAGGGTTTTGGAAAAGCTCTTCCACCGGAGCCTCCTCTACGATCTTCCCGCCGTACATGATGACGACTCTGTCGGCAAACTCGGCCACTAGACCCATGTTGTGCGTAATGAATATTATAGACATGCCGAACTGCTCCTTTAGCTGTTTAAATAGGTGCAGTATCTGGGCCTGCACCGTCACGTCGACGGCTGTGGTGGGCTCGTCTGCGATCAGTATACGCGGCTTGTTGCTAATCGACATGGCTATGACAGACCTCTGCTTCATCCCGCCGGAGAGCTGATGCGGGAAAGACCTCGACCTGCTCTCGGGGTCTGGGATCAAGACCGTGCGGAGCAAGTTCACGGCCTCTGAGAGGTACTGTTTTATCTTACCGCCTCTATGCGCCGCCATGGTCTCGCCTATTTGATACCCCACTGTGTACAGCGGGTCGAGGGCTGAGGAGGGGTCTTGAAACACATACGCAATTTCTGAACCCCGGATTCTACGGAGCTCCTCCTCCGGCAGCTTCAACAGGTCTACCTCCTCGCCGTCGCGTCGGTAGATGGCTGAGCCGGAGATTATCTTACCCGGCGGCTGTATCAGCCTCGTGATGGCGCGGGTCGTGACGCTCTTGCCGCTACCCGTCTCGCCCACTATCGCCAGCACCTCGCCCCTGTAGAGATCGAAGGAGACGTTCTCCACCGCCTTCACAACGCCGGCATAGGTGTAGAAATAGACCGTCAAGTTGCGGACCTCTAGGATCTTCATACCCTGAACTCTATCCTCCTCCTGAACTTGGGGTCGAAGACGTCCCTCAAGGCGTCCCCCAGCAGATTCCACCCAAGCGCAGTTAGGAATATGGCAACGCCTGGGAAGAACACCAGCCACCACGCAGTGGGGAAGCGGCTCCCGCCCATGTTTATTAAAGAGCCCCAGTCGACGATGGGGGGCTGCGCGCCGAGGCCCAGGAAGCTGAGGCCCGCCGCGAGGAGGTTCACCGTGGCGAAGTCGAAGGTCATCAAGACGATGATCGGCGACATTATATTGGGCAGTACGTGTCGCGTCATTATGCGCCAGGTGGAGAACCCCAGCGCCCTGGCCGCCTCCACGTAGGTCTTCTCCTTCTCTACCAGCACCATGCCGCGGACTACGCGGGCGTATGAGGGCCACCACACGATAATCAAGGCGGTGAAGATCGAGATCAGCGGCGCGAGATGTATGGCGTCTTCCGCGCTCACGCCGAAGATGGCCGCCATGAAGGAGGCGAACATGGGTTGATCTATGAGAAACTCTCGGATGCGCTGTGGCAAGGTTGCCGCCAGCGCCAACGCCAGCACTAAGGCGGGAAACGCCAAGAAGATATCTGTAACTCTCATAATTGCTTCGTCTGTCTTTCCGCCGTAGTAGCCAGCAAGTAGGCCAAGTAAAATGCCGAGGGGGACCCCCAAGGCGATGGTTATCACTGATATTACAAGCGACACCCGGGCGCCGTATAACATGAGGCTGAGGACGTCTCTCCCGTATATATCTGTGCCGAGGGGCATGCCGTACTCCCCCGGCGGGGTCAAGTAGAGTTCAGGTCGTTCCAAATAGAGGAATTGGTTGTAACTATACGGAGCCACGAGGGGTCCCACGACGCCTACAACCACGAACCCCAATGAAAGAAAGAGGCCGATGACGCCCGTGGGAGACCTGTTGAGGGCATAAAGAGTGAGGCGCCACTCCTCCACCCGTGCCTTGTTCTTGGCGTACCAATCCCGTCTTATCAACATGGTTAACTTCACCAAAAGCCAAAGGAGACCGTCGGCGGCCTTATCCAAAATCATGTTAATACCTCACCCTGGGGTCTATGAAGGCGTAGAGCACATCTACCACAAAATTTGTCACCACATATATGATGGCGAAGACGAAGGTGGTGGCTATGATAGCCGGAAAGTCGAGGTAATATATGGACTGTACTGCGTAATACCCGAGGCCGGGCAGGCCGAAAATGGTCTCCGTGATGGGGGCGCCGCTCAACGATGCGCCGAACTCTAGGCCAATAATTGTCACTATTGGGACGAGGGAGTTCTTAAACACGTGCCTCCTCACCCACCCCACTGGCAGGCCCTTCGCGTGTAGATACTCCACGAAATCAGCCCCCAACGCCTCCACCGTGGAGTTTCTGACAAACCTCGCTATGATTCCGGCGCCTGCGAACCCCAGCACGAACCCAGGTAACCAGTACCTCGCCACTATTTGCGCCAAGTTTTCAAAGTCGCCGGTGATCAAGGCGTCTACTAGCGGGACGCCGGTTATTGTGACTTTAGAAGTGGGCACCCCGGCTAGTGTTATGGCTCTAAACTGGACAAAGAAAAGAAGTATGAAGAGATACGCCAGCAGGAAGGCGGGCATGGAGACCCCAATCAAGGCGAAGATTCTGACGGCAGTGTCTATTTTCGTGTCTCTCTTATAGGCGGCGACCAACCCCAGCGGAAGTCCTATGACCACCGAGAAAAATATAGAAAACAGCGCCAATTGAAACGTGACGGAGAACCGCGCCGCCACATCTGCGAAGACGTTGTTGCCTGTTCTCGGACTTATGAGAGTCCCCTCAAAAAGCCTAACAAGGAAGTAGTAGAACTGCTCGTACCAAGGCCTGTCGAAGTAGTAGTATTGTTTTACTTTTTCGATGACCTCCGGCTTCGCCTTCTCGCCCCCAGCCCAAGCCCTCACGGGGTCTGCCGGTATGGCATAGGCTATTAAATACGTAATAAAGACCACACCAAATATAGTGGGTATAAAGGTGAGAAGACGCCTGAGGAGAAACTTCCTAAAAGAGGACATAGAAGGAAAAAGTCTAGGGTTTAAATCCGTACAGCTGTTGCCACAGGGTGGCGTTCCAGTAGTATGGATTGTACCGGAGCACTATGTAGGAGTCCTGCTGGTAGTCGGCGACGTAGTATGGGCCTGTGGATATGGGCTTCTCGTGGAGTAGTTTATGCGTGGTGTCGTCTTCGCCCGAAATGACGTACTTAGCCCACGCCGCTGGGTTCTTCCCGTTGTTGGAGTCCGCTAGGGCTTGTTGATATTTGTCGCCTAGCGCGTACTGCATCGAAATAGTCATAGTGAAGGGCGCCGCTAAGATGGGCAAGATGGCGGGGTAGGGCTGGGTCAGCTTCAGCTCGACCACGCCGGCCGTGGGTCCTGAGTAGCCAAACACCTTCATCAACTCGTCCCAGCTCTTCACGTCGTACGACTTCCCGGCGTACTCAGTCACAAGGCCGTTGGCGAGGATCTGCTTAAACTCGTCCTCGGATAACACAGAGCTGGCGTTTACGTCTACATACGTGGTGATCATCCAGCTGGGGTCTAGATACAGCCTGGCGATTCTCCATATGGAGAAGAGGACGTCCACCGCGTTTATATCGTAGACCTTGTTATTCCACGGGTCATACGCCTTCATGCCGCCCCTAATGACGAAGTACCAAGTGGTGCCATCCTGGTCGTGAGCCCAAGCCACGGCGCTTGCAGGCACCACGTACTCAGTGTTCTCACGCCAGAAGGTCACCAGCGTCGTGCCCGTCTGCGTAAAGATATCCCATCCAAACGATTCGTAACTCGCGGCGGGGTCGAAACTCTGCGGCCAGCCTATGTCCCCGATGACGTAGGCGTCAGGTCCGTTCTTATAATCCTTCACGCCTATGCTTACAACCGGCGCATCCGGCGTCTCCCACACCAAATCATAGCGATAAAGCTCTAGAGGAGTGTAATAACGTTCCTTGACCCAGTTCCAGTTATGCATGAAGAACTTCGCCTGGCCGAGCCAAATGATTGCAGGGTCGTTGTTGCTGACTATAGATATGGCTTTATACAAAGCCTCCCTCAGCGCAGGGTCGAAGTGCGTCCTCGCCGCCACTATCAACGCGTCTACGTCGTAGTTTCTGTAAAACGCCGGGTTGATGTCGACGAAGCCTGTGCTCTGCTCCACAGGCTTGGTCTTCTCTGTATCTACCTCGTACTGCACCACGTATATCTTCTTGCCGGAGGGCACGTTAACGTTGGCGCCGGTGCCCTTAGGGCCGACCACCACCACGGCGTCGCCCACGTCGAAGACACTAGCCGAGGAGAGGAGGCTTGATATCTGCGCCGCAGAGGCCTCTACCACGTTTAGAGTTTTGAACTGCGTGCCGCCGTAGAAGAGCGGGCTGGCGTAGTCGTCGGGATCCAGGTAGTCGGGGAGCCAGCCGATGATGTAGACGTCGAAGTCGCCTTTCTCGGTCTTACTCAGCAGAGTGGGCCAGTTGAGCGGCTCTGTGGTCACTTTAAAGCCCAACTGGCCCCAGGTATTGGCGAGGAGGGCGGCGGTCTGGGCCCGCTGGTCGTTGCCGAGGTTGAAGTCGATCACAATGGTGTACTTGGTGGGGTCTATGCCGCTCTTCTTTATCAGCTCTCGCGCCTTGGTGAGGTTGTAGCTGTACCTAATTATTCCGGTTTCGGTGTAGCCTGGAAGGCCCTTGGGGATGACGCTGTAGAGCCTGGCGAACCTGTTGGCGTAGACTCTGCCCAGTATGGCGTCGTACGGCACAGCCCACGCCAGTGCCTGCCTCACGAGGCTGTTGTTGAAAGGCGCCTTATGGGCGTTGAGGACTATGTATTCAATAGTGAGAGTGAGGAGGTTGGGATCCTCCTTAAGCTCAATCATGTAGTTGCCCATCTTCGTGCCCACCACCTCGTTAAGCCTATCTAGAGGTATTGCCGCCACGTCGACGGTGCCGGTCTTGTACATCTGGATGCGGGCAGTGGCGTCGTTGTTGATGATGTATATTACATACTTATGAAACACCTTCTGTTGCGCCACGGCGGGCGTTGAAGGCGTAGTGGTCGTAGGACTCGGCGAAGTGGCGGTAGGAGTGGGAGTCGGCGAAGTAGCAGTGACAGTAGCTGTGGGAGTTGGCGAAGTGGTAACGGCGGTGGTCGTGGGGCTCGATGCCGTGGCTGTCTGTGTCGTCGTGGGTGTGGTGGGGGTGGAGGGGGCGGGTCGTTGTTGTGCCATAAACACGGCGGCCAGCGCGATTACCAGAAGCGCAACCACAATGCCGACAACGGCACCCCTAGAGAGACCTTTCAATCTGGCCATTCTCATATAATACAGGCATATTTTTAAATATTGAAGCGATTATGTCTATCCTTATGTGAAATTCTTAACCATCTCTATGGCCTTGTCTAGCTGGGGGTCGCGTCCTTCGCGGTAGTCTTGTGGGGCTATCTCCACCTCTACGTCGGGCTCCACGCCGCGTCCCTCTACGCCCGGCCCCAGGTCGTCGGCCCAAAAGGCGTATTTGGGCTGGGTTATTATGGTGCCGTCGACCAGCTTGTAGCGGGTGTCTATGCCCACGGTGCCGCCCCAGGTCCTCTTGCCCACCACTGGGCCGAGCTTGAGGCGTTTGAAGTCGTAGGTGAAGATGTCGCCGTCGGACCCCGCGTGTTCGTTTGTGACCAGCACGAGGCGCCGCGGCAGGACGTACTCGGGGTAGGGATACGGCTTGAAGTGCCTAGTCACAAATTTCGCAAAGACGCCGGTGACAGCCCTTAGGATGAGCATGCCGGAGGTGTGGCCGCCCCGGTTGTAGCGTATGTCCACTACGAAGGCTTCTTTGTCGCCTTCTGCGTTTAGCGACTTGAAGAACTCGGCGTATCCGGCGGGGCCCATGTCTGGTATGTGGACGTAGCCCACTGCGCCTCCGGTCTTCTCGTGGACGTAGCGCCTATTGGCCTCAACCCAGTGTCGGTAGATGAGGTACTTCTCGTCGCGGACGGTCTTTACAGTATACGTCTTGACTTCGCCGTTGCGCTCCACCTCTATTTGGACCACGTCGCTTGTCCTGTTGAGCAGGGCGTACTCCGGCGGCGTCTCCGGCCCCAGCTTGACGCCGGCTATGGAGAGGAGGCAGTCGCCCTCCTTCACGTCTATGCCCGGGGCCAGCAACGGCGACCTCTCGTTTTCATATGCGGGGTCCCCCGCGAATATCTTGGCCACGCGCCAGCACCTGCCGTCCCACCTAAACTCGGCGCCGAGCCCGCCGACTAGATACGGCTTGTCCACCTCGAAGTCCGGCACTATCTCGTAGGCGTGGCTCGTGCCGAGCTCCCCCTGCATCTCGTTTATCACGTCGCTCAGCTCGTACCTCGTGCCGACTCTGTTGAGGAGGGGCTCGTACCTCCTGTACACGGCGTCCCAGTCAACGCCGTTGAGGTCGCCACGCCAGTAGTTCCCCTTCATGAGGAGCCACGCCTCGCGGAACATCTGCCGCCACTCCTTCTCCGGCTCGACGTATACCTTCACACGCGTCATGTCCAGCACACCGCTCTTCCTGCCGGGGTCCCTCGACTGGAGATCTGGCCTTTTCTCTATGTCGATAAGTCTCAGCCTCCCCTCCTCCTTTGCCAGGAGGAACCTGCCGTCGGGCGACGCCCTTATCGCCGATACGCCTGCTAACAACTGCTCCTTGGACTTGGTCTCCAGGTCGTAGACCTCCACAGCGCCTCTCCTCTCCTGGGCAGACCACAGATAGTACCGGAGGGCGCCTTCTACGTCGTATTTAAGCCAAGCCGCCTTGCCGCCTTTCAAGCCGACTATGGAGGCGTAGAGGCCCTCCTCCACGGGGAAGGGCTCCACCCTCCACTGAATATCCTCCACATCGACCTCCTCGGCCTTCCCCTCCGCCTTCTTGTACAGGATAAACGGCGACGTATCCCCGCGCCTCAGAACCACCAGATAGGGCTTGGAGTACTTGGCGAAGGAGTAGACGAACTGGACCGGGTCAAGCGCTGGGTTCAACGCCCTGCGCGATAGGAAGTAAAGGTAGCGGCCCTCCGGGTCGAAGGATGGGGAGTAGTCGTAGGCCGTCGGGGCGGTGACGTCGTAGGACTTGCCAGCCGCGGCGTCGTAAAGCCTTATGTTCTGGGTGTAGACGCTTGCGGGCTTGGCGTAGGCAAGCCAACGGCCCGACGGGTGCCAGGCCAGGTCCGTGATTAGGCCGTATTCGCTTCTATCCGCCAAGGCCGAGGAGCCAGACTCGGCGTCTACCACCCACAGCTCTCCCCTGTGGTTGGCTACGGCCAGCCTGGGCCACTTAAGCGCGAGGGCCTCCACGAGCCCAACGCCGGGGTCCAGCCGCTTCACTAAGGCACAGTCTAGCGTGTATATCTCCACGGCCCCGTCGTATGTGGCCACTGCGATTTTCTCCCCGTCTGTAGAGATGTGTTTGTACCTTACGCCGCCGCGCACGCCGAGTTGAACCACCGCGCCTTCCCACGCAGGCACGGAGAAGGCTTGCCCCCTAGACACCACGACGAGGTTGGTCCCCGAGGCCGGGGAGAAGTGCTCCAGATGCTTCACCGGATCCACAAACTTGGCCATCTTGGCCTTCCGCGACAGAGGCAGATCTATATCGACCAGCCTGACCCGGCCCGTGGCGGGGTCGTATATATAGATGTCGCCGCCCGCCTGGAAGACGATCCTCCGCCCATCTGTGCTGGCGTTTCTCACGTAGAAATCCCTGGAATCTGTGTGGCGCCGCAGGTCGCCGCCGCTGAGATCCACGGAGTAGAGGTTGCCCACCCCCTCGTGGTCGGAGATGAAGTAGACTCTGCCGCCGGCTAGCATAGGCGACGTTATGTTGCCGGGCAAGTCCAGAAACTTCTGGAAAGTGCAGCCCCCGTCGCGGCTTATCCAGAGGACACCCCTTGTGCCTCCTCTGTATCGCTTCCAGTAGGGGAGGTCGTAGTTGTTCCGCCCCAGGATCACCACGCCCCCATCGCCGTATATCAACGCCGTGGCGGGGCCCAGGTTGAGGCGTTCGTATACGCCGCTGAGAGAGACCGCGTACAGCTCGCGCCACTGGGAGAAGGGGGTCTTGAAGTCGCTGTATACGAGGACCCTTCCGTCGGGGGTCCACCCAACCGCCCTCGTAAACGGCGTGCCAAAGTATGTGATCCTCCTGGGCTCCCCGCCGCCCGCCGGTATCACGTACACATCCGCCGTGGTGCCCTGGTCGGTCTGCTGAAGCCGGGTGAAGGCTATCCACCTACCGTCTGGCGAAAACCTAGGCC
>WYEI01000268.1 GCA_009903905.1 Pyrobaculum sp.
TCCCGCCGTATATAAGGGATCTGACGGAGCTCCTCCACGTATTGACGCGTTTCAGGGGGAGGAGGACGTATTACGAGTTTAGGGACAGGTTCTACGCCTTCTGGCTCAGGGCCGTATACCGCCATAGAGACGTGACGCCGGAGGACGCGCTCGGCGACGTGGCGGCGGCGGAGCTGGAGGAGTTCTTCCGCTGGGCCTTCGAGGCGACCGTCAGGGAGCTTCTACCCCGCCTCTACCCGGTGAAGAGGGCGACGAAGGAGACGGCGTTTCTGCGGAGCGGCGACAGACGAGTTCAGCTGGATGTAGACGCCTTCGGCGTCAACGAGGAGCGTAAATTCGCCGTGTTGGCCGAGGCCAAGTGGGGCCCGGCGGACCCAGACGAAATCCTCCCCAAGCTACGCGCCGCCGCCCAGGTCCTCATCCCCAGCGGCTGGGAGGTGAAATACGCCATATTCGCCAAATCCTTCACCAGAGAGACGCGGGAGGCGGATCTGATCACGGTGGAGGCCTTGATGCGGCTGGCCGCCGGCCTTTAAGCCGGAAGGTCGGAGCGGCCGAGGCGCATGTGGCCCATCTGCAGGCGCCTGCTCCGCCGTAAAACTGGTCTCTATCAGACCAGTTTGCCCTAAAAACTGGTCTCTAAAAGTCTAAAAACCCCCAAGGCAGTTCCATCTCGTGAAGGAGCAGTTCAAGAGGGTTATCGCCGAGTGGCTCTCCGGCGGCCCTCCCGAGGCTTTAGACAGGGAGGTGGAGCTCCCCCTGGCTCCAAACGAGGTGGTGACGGTCACCGGGGCGAGGAGGGCGGGCAAGACCTACCTGCTCTTCTCCACTATCCGTAAAATATTGGATAAAGGCTTGGCCTCGCAGGACGAGATACTATACGTCGACTTCGAGGACTCAAGGCTGAGGGGAGTTAGGGCCCAAGATCTCGACGAGATGGTGGAGGCCTTCGTAGAGCTCGCCAGGAAGAGGCCCAGGTATCTCTTCCTCGACGAGGTCCAAAAGGTGGGCGACTACGGCGGCTGGCTCAGAAGGAGGCTGAACGCCTACGTCTACCTCTCAGGCTCGACCTCTGAGCTCACTCCGAGGAGGGTGGCGGACGAGATGAGGGGGAGAAGCGTGGGCTACGAGGTCTACCCGCTCTCCTTCAGGGAATTTCTGAGGTTCAAGGGCGTCAAGCTGGGGAGGTATCTCGGCTACACCGAGGAGAGGGGGAAAGTCCTCTCCCTCCTCAGGGAGTATCTGCAGTACGGCGCCTACCCCGCCGCCGCGCTGAGCGGCGACAGGGAGAGGCTCCTGCGGTCGTACTTCGACTCGGTGGTCGTCAGAGACTTGAGCATAGTCAAGCCGGAGGTGGCTGAGTACTTCGCAGACTCCTTAATATGCGGCTACTCCTCGCTAATATCGATGAACAAAGTCTACGGCGACTTACGGTCAAGCTTCAGAGTGGGGAAGGAGACGGTCTCGTCTCTTTTCGACAGGGCTGAGGAGACCTACTTCGCGTTTTTCGTGGAGATCTTCGACAAAAGCCTGAGGAGGAGGCGGATGAACCCTAAGAAGCTCTACATCATAGATACCGGCTACGTGCGCGTAAGGGGTTGCGAGTATTCCATTTCCAAGGCCATGGAGAACGCAGTCTACCTGGAGCTCAAAAGGAGGGACATGGGGGATATATACTACTGGAAGGAATACGGGAAGAAGGACGGGAGGGAGGTGGACTTCGTCGTCGCCAGGAACTTCAGCCCGCTGGAGCTCATCCAAGTGACCTACGCCGAGGACAAGGTCGAAAGGAGAGAGGTCGAGGCCCTAAAGAAGGCGAGGGAGGAGCTGAAAGCCAAGAGGTGCACAGTAATTACTTGGGACTACGAAGGCGAGGAGGACGGCATCAAGTTCATCCCCCTCTGGAGGTGGCTCCTAGAATAGGCGCGGCCTCAGCAGTAAGGCAAGAACAAGGTAAACAAGCCCCTTTCACATCTTCATCAAATAACCACAGACATGCGTCATCGCGCAGTCAGCCGACACTGCGCCGCCGGACAGCCCGGAAGATCGCGCCATTTAGGCTATCAGTGAATAGCGCGAATCATTTCTAAAAATACGTCGTATTTATATACGGAATTAACAAGTATTTCTGTGGCTAAGTGTGCTGTTAAGCTGTCAAGACGTCGGTTTATCTTTTTGCTGGCTCCTCTTCCTCAGCACGAGGAGCTCCGCCTTCCGTCCGCCGCAGCCGTCCACGGTGACGGTCCCCACCACGTCGTAGTGGGCGAGGAGACTGTCGAGGTCCGGCCCCGGCGACTTGATCCTGATGTTCTTGAGGTCTATGTCCACGGCGCCGCAGGTTAGACACACCCCCACCGCCTTGTCCAACGCGTTGGAGGCGCAGATGTAGCGGGCCCTGGGCGCGAGGTGGGCCACCCTGTCCCAGTCCATCAACGAGTTGAAAACCACGGCGACGGACTTGGCCTGCGGCACCTCGCCCCGGAAAGGCTCCAGCCTCTTGGCGAGCCCCTCCAGCCTTCTCAAAGATACATTTTCTGTGTAGAGCACAACCTCTGCTCTGTTGATTACAGAGACGGCATCCGGCGTCAAGACGTCGCCAGCGGCGTCCACTAGGTAGACGCCCTCCAGCTCGGGCTCAGGCACAAGCCTCTCAAGCCTCACCCTGTGCAGAAGCCGCTTCCCCCTCCCCGGCACCATGAAGCTCTCCACGTAGCCCTGCCGCCGCAGGGCCACCAACGCCGCCCTCAACGTCCTCACAGCGAGGCCCGTGCCTCTTTGAAGCTCTTCGAAGGTGAACCACACCCTGCCGTGGTACACCAGCTCAAAGGCCATGTAGTAAAGCACGAGCCTCTGCGCCGGGGTGAGCCTCACAGTCGCGTCGTCGCGTCGGTTTAAAAAACTATACGCCGCAGACGGGGCACGAGGGGTTCCGCGCCACCTCCAACACGTCAAAGGCCATATGTTTCAGATCGACGACCAGCAACTTCCCGGCAAGGGCCGGCTTGCCGAGCGCCGCGTTGAACACCTCAAGCGCCATGAGGGAGGCGACGACCCCCACCGCCGGGCCGAGGACTGGGCAGAAGCCTGCTGTGCATGCGGGCAGGGACTTGAGGCGGCCGAAGAGGTCTTCGAGACAAGGCGTCGCCCGGGGCACTACCGTCGTGACGTGGCCGTACCACTCCTGCACGGCGCCGTGTACCAAGACCCTCCCGCGCTTCACCGCGGCGGCGTTGACCACGTGCCTCGCCGCCCAGTTGTCGAGGGCGTCAACTGCGACGTCCACCTCCTTCAGCACCCCCTCGGCGAGGTCCGGGCTTATGGGCTCCGCCACCGGCACCACCTCCACCTCGGGGTTCACCGCCCTGAGCACCTTGGCGGCGACCTCGGCCTTGGGCTTCCCTGCGTCATCTGTGGTGTAGAGTATCTGCCGATGCAGATCAGGCAGGGAGACCGTATCGAAGTCTATAAGCAAGACGCGTTTGAAGCCGCCGCCCACCACGTACCGAGCCACCAAAGTCCCAAGTCCCCCCACGCCGAATACAGCCACCGACGTGTTCCTTATCTTTCTCTGCCCCTCTTCGCCTACTACGGGGATTTGCCTACTGTACCGGTCTAGTACTTTCATTCTTTTACGTAGGCGGCCAAGAGGATTAGGCCGACGAAACTGAGGAGGATCTTCTTAAGAAGCGACGCCCCAGCCGCGGAGCCGAAAATCACAACTACCAAGAGACCTACCAGGGCGAATTTAAGAGCTGAGAAGAACCCCATACACTATAGACATAGGGAACATATATAACTATTTTAGAGGATGGGTAATATGGACCTCTTGGAGCTTCTGCGGCGGCGGGTGGTGGTGGGGCATAGAGGCTATCCCCGGCAGGAGCTGGAGAACACTCTGCCGTCCATAGAGGCGGCCATCAGACACGGCGCCGACGTAGTGGAGGTGGACGTCCAGGTGACCGCCGACGGCGTGCCTGTGCTGAGCCACGACGAAACGTTGGAGAGGACCTTCGGCGTGTCTCTAAACGTGCGGACCGCCACACTGGCTGAGGTGAAGAAGGTGGAGAATGGGAGGTACAAAGTCCCCACGCTAGAAGAGGCGCTGGAGGTTGCGGCAGGCCGCGTAGGGATGTTCATAGAGATAAAACACCCAGAAGACACGCCAAGAGTCGTCGAAGTCATCAGAGAGATGGGCGCCGAGAGGTGGACGGCGGTGATAAGCTTCCACGAGGAGGCCCTGGCCGGCGTCGACCTATACAAGGGGCTTGTCTACGCCAAGCCCCCCGGCCGGGTGGCAGACGCGAAGAAGCTGGGGTGCCACCTGGTGCTCCCCCACTTCCGCCTCGCCACGGATAAAGCCATAGCCTTCGCACACCGCCTCGGTCTCGCCGTAGTGGCCTGGACCGTTAACGACGAGACGACCGCCGCGCAGCTGTGGAGTGCCGGAATAGACGGCATCGCCACAGACGACGTAGAGAAGATACGAGAAACAAAGCCGCGTTAATGGTCGCCCAACCAATGCCGCTATGTAGCTGGCGAACTCTAAGATCTTGCCGGAAGCGCCCGGCCCTACCAACAAGCTCACGCCCGGCGCCGGCTTAAGCTCAAGCCGTTAATGTTCTAAATTCTTAATCCTCTTCTCCGGAAACACGTACAGCATCGGCGGATGAGACGCCGGTTGTGCTTCACTGGTGTCTTTAATATTTTTAAACGAATCTACTTGGGGGTTTTGTGATGTGTGGGAGACCTCGCCTGAGTTGTGAGGATTTTGCCGAGTGCTGAGTACAGAGGTCGTTATGGAGGGGAACCCATGTCGCTATGAATATATATATACCTCTGGCACGGCCTCCGGCATGGGGTCGTGTGGAGTTTGTTGACGGTGTTGTTGGCCCTCTCCGCCACGTTTATCCGGATGGGTGTAGCTCTCGTGGTTACTGTCGCAGTTGCGTATGCCGTTGGATACGCCATGTATAAGTCTAGACGAGTCGAGGCGGCGGCTCTGCCTATTCTTGACGTCTTGCAGTCGGTTCCCATTCTCGGCTTTTTCCCGCTTGCCCTATACGTATTTATAACATTGCTACCCGCCGTGGGCGCCGAGCTCGCCGCGGTGTTTCTCATATTCACCTCGATGGCGTGGAACCTCATCTTCGGGGTATACCAATCTCTCAAGACTCTGCCAAGGGAGTACGCGGAGTACGCCCAGCTTTACCTCAACGAGCGGCTGAGCCTAGGACACGTCTACGTCCCGGCGGCGCTTAGAAGCGTCTACTACAACGTGCTTATCTCGTGGGCGAACGCCTTCTTCTTCATAACGGCGTCGGAGGTCATCACGCTGGGCACTGAGATCAAGCTGTTCGGCATCGGGAGCCTCGTGGTGTCTGCCTTCGAGAACAACGACTACGCCACGGCGTATGTGGGAATTGTAGCTGGCGTGTTGGCCAACCTGGCTCTGTACGTCTTTGTGTTGAGGCGGCTTGTGGAAGAGGTTCCACAGCCCCCCGCCTACCTGCTTGAGAAGCTTGCCGTATGGGTGAAACACGGCTTCTACGTAGTTCTAGGCGGCGTAGTTCTGTTTCTGGCGTTGGTGATCTACTACGCCTTGCAGTCGCCCATCTCGATGCCTGTTCTGGAAGATCTCTGGCGCGGATTCGTCAACTCCGTGCTGGACTCCCCGTACAGCTTCGCCAGAGTGTTAACTGTGCTCGGGATCTCTGCGGCGTTGGGTCTGCCGACGTTGGCGGCTGTGGTGAAGAGACCTAGACTCGAGTTGGGCGTGTTGATCTCTCTTTCTATACTGTCTTCTGTGCCGGCTGTGTTTTTATATCCGCTTTTCGCCTCTTTCGTGAAAGGGGAAGCCCTCGCCCTGGTCCTCCTCATCCCCGGTAGCGTCGTGTATACAGTCTTTAACCTATTGGCGGCTAGACGCGACGTGCCGCTGGAGCTGGTAAAGGCATACCGAATCGGGGGAGTCGTCTACTATCTCCACGTGTTGATACCTGCCTCGTTCCCCTACCTGGTAACCGGCCTCTTGACGGCTTGGGGCGGCGCGTGGAACGCCACAGTCGTCGCGGAGCCTCTTGCAGACGTCACAGGGCTTGGAAGCTACATGGGCTCCGCCGCGGAGAGAGGCGACGTCGCCGGGCTACTCGCCTCGGTGCTTGTAATGACGTCGATAGTGGTGGCTGTGAACAAGAGGGTGTGGAAAAAACTTTACGAAGCGGCGGCACGATGGCGCTCTTAGAGGCCGAGAAAATAAAGAAAACCTACGGACGCGTTGTGGTGTTTAACGACCTGTCGCTGGCGGTGGAGCATGGAGAATTTCTGGCTCTGCTGGGGCCCTCCGGTTGCGGCAAAAGCACGTTGCTCCGCATGTTCGCCGGCCTCGAGAAGCCAGACGAAGGAGTCGTTAAGTTCAGAGGAGAGCCCATCACGGGGCCGAGAAGAGAGATCGCCCTCATGTTCCAAAGCCCCACGTTGCTCCCCTGGAAGACCGCCATGGACAACGTGGCCCTGCCCCTGGTGGCGCGGGGCATGCGTTGGAAAGAGGCGCGGGAGGCCGCCGCGAGATACCTAGCCTTCGTGGGCCTCTCAGGCTTCGAAGAGGCGTACCCCAGCCAACTATCCGGAGGGATGCAACAGAGAGTAGCCCTGGCCAGGGCGCTCGCGGTGGAGCCGGAGGTGTTGCTACTCGACGAGCCCTTCTCCTCGCTGGACCCCCTCACGGCCGAGAGCCTAAGAGCAGAGTTGGTGAGGCTTTGGCACGACAACTTGACCACGGTGCATACGGCGGTGATGGTCACACATTCAGTAGACGAAGCGGTCTACATGGCAAACCGCGTGGTAGTCCTAAGCACCAGGCCTGCCAAGGTGGTGGCCGACTTGAGGATAGAACTGCCCTACCCCCGCAACAGGAAGAGCCCCGACTTCCAGCGCTACCTAGACCAGGTCTACAGCTACATCTAAGAAGGCACCACCCTCTCCCCCTCCTCGATCTCCACAATCTGCGCAAAGACGGCCCAGTCTAAAATCCTCCTCGCCCCCTCCTCGCCGTAGCCAAAGCTTGAAAGAAACTCTAACACCTCCCCCACCTCCACTCTGCCCCTCTCCGAGACAAACCTAGCCAAACTGGCGAAGGGCTCGACTTCGGAAAGCCTCCTCTTTAGATACTTCTGAAACTCCCGCAACGGCCTCTCCACGGCGTCGCGGCCCGCCGCAGTGAGCTCCAGATCGCCGCCGGACGCCTTCAACAAGCCGAGGAACTCCGCCGCGTCGACCACATGGGCGAGGTCGCCGAGATCCGCATCCACGGCATCGTTTATGTACATGGCGTCTGTCCTCCCACCCAAGTTGTGAATCACCTTCAGAAGCCCAAGGACTTGGTCAACTCCCACTGGGGGAAACCTCACACCCCTCTCTACACTACACTTTAAAAACTTGTCGCACACCCCTCGCCAAGCATCGGCACGCCGCGCGGCACGTCCCCAGGAGCTGGTAATTCATACAACGCAGAGGCTTTGCGGCTGTGGGTCGGTTTTCGCGTCGGAACCGTCGGCCGGCGCCTCGCGCTCTGGCTACGCGTAGCGGTCCAGGTTCTCGATGGCCTCTGCGAAACCTCTCCTCTTGAGCTCCTCCACGTCTCTCTTGTCGTATTTGTGGACTATGTCGCCTTTCTCTGGGTCGAAGTCCCAGAGCGCCACGATTACGTAGTCCCCGGCCTTGAGCCAGAGCCTCCTCCTCAGCCGGCCGGGGAGCCGCGCCACGCGTATCTGGCCGTCGGCGCATATCACCTTGAACCTCCCATCGCCCAGCATCTCTATGACCTTCCCCAGGGTCTCGCCTGCGTCGGGCACACGAAACTCAGACATGTCAATCCCCGGGCCACCGGTTTAAAAATGTTGCCTGCAGGAAATATTTTAAAGAGGGGAGTGGGGGTTTGCATGTTCACCTATTTTCTGCGGTGCGACGCTGAGAAGACGAGAGAGGCGCTGGGAGGCGACTATAAGGTGGTTGAGCTGGGTGGCGTGGTGCGGCTTGTGGAGAGCTTCGTGTCGCTATACTCCGGCGACCTGCCACTGTGTGTCTACAAGAGCTGGAGGATGACGTATACAGACCCCACACAGTTCGGCGTGACCAAGGCGGAGGTGCTCGTGCGGAGAGACGGCGCCGTGGTGCGGCTCGTGCGGCCCGACGAGAAGACGGGCCTGCCGGAGCTCGTGGAGGGATCTCCCTTCGTGGTGCATGCCATGGACGTAAACGAAAACGGCGTAGTATTCCGCGTCTTCAGGATGGGGGGCTACGTCGAGCTGGCGGCCAAGGGGGTCGCCGGGGGCGTAAAGGAGGCCTTCCACCCAAAGAAGGGGGTAAACGTGCTCGTGGTGGATCTCCCCATACTGCCTAAGTTCCAGCACCTCCTCGCGGAGGTCTTTGAGCTGGCCCGCGACCACTACGTGGAGCTCCACACCACAATGCTATCCGACGTGTGCCCCCTCTGCGGCGGGAGGATGGAGAAGCGCGGCAGACTCGTGCGGTGCCCCACCTGCAGGATCCAGCTGAGCAGAGACGTCAACGCCGTGTGGACGCTGGCCCGCAACATCGTGAGGAGGCTGGGCCGCGAGCAACAGCTGGCGGAGCTCAGGGAGATATTCAGGCTCTACTACCCAAACGTTTAGGCCATGCGCCTACTGCTTGTGGCTGACGTACACGACGCGGCTAAAACAGCTGAGAGGATTCCCGGCAACTTCGACGCCGTAATCGCGGCGGGCGACTTCACGTATCGCAGATCGCTGGAGGCGGCTGTGGAGGTCTTAGAGGCGCTGGCCCGCATCGCCCCCGTCTACTTCGTTCCGGGGAACACAGACCCGCCGGAGCTAGCCAGCTACGAAAACGCCGCGGTGAAGCCGGTGCACGGCAGGGTGCTCCCGCTGGGCCCCTACGCGGTGGGCGGGGCCGGCGGTAGCCTCCCCACACCCTTCAACGACCTCTTCCGCGTGGCGGAGGAGGAGCTGGAACGCCTCCTGCAGCGCCTGACGCCGACCCCCCAGATACTCGTGGTGCACAACCCGCCCCGGGGGGTTCTGGATAAAGTGGGCGGAGTCAGGCCCGTGGGTAGCGCCGCCGTTAGGAGATACATAGAAGAGAGGCAGCCGGCGATGTCGGTACACGGCCACATCCACGAAGACAGGGGGTTGGACATGTTAGGCGGCACCATAGTCGTCAACCCGGGCCCGCTTAAGGAGGGCTTCTACGCAGAGGCCCTGCTAGACGGGACGAAGATCACCGTGCGGCTGAGGAGGGTTTAACGCTCCTGCCTCATCTCGATGCCCAGTTCCCCCAGTTGCTTGCTGAGCATCTTCAACATGGTCCTCACATCTATCTCCACCACGCGCCCGTTCACAATCTCGAAGTGGATCCAGTCGTGGGCCACCTTCAGCCTCCTAGCCCGCGCGATCCTCATGCGCCTCACGTAGAGCCCCATCTCCTCTAGGTTGGGATCCACCTCGATCTGGAGTATAACGTCGGCCAGGTGCTCCGCCGTTGCCATAACGCCGTAGACCTCCTCAACGTCTGTATGCGCCGTGGCCACCACCATGGAGTCGGTAGATCTGGCGAAGATCTTAAAAGCCCGGAAGAGGTCAAGCGCGGAGCCGGGGCTCCTCATAACCACCTCGTTGAGGGAGTCCACCACCACGACTCCGCCCCTGAACTCGCCGACGAACTCCACCAGCTTGTTCATCAAGGCGAAGGCGTCGGGGGTCTCCAGCCTGTGTCTTGTAGGAGGCTTGAGCTTTGAGTAACGCTCGCTGGGCGCCGCGAAGCCGTCCACCACAACTAGGCGCTCCGCAGAGGCGCCCCATTTCCGCATCTCCTCAACAACCTCGTCAGCCATGGCGTCGATGGAGAAGAAGAGGACCGGCGCGCCGGCCTTCGCCGCTGTGGCCGCCATGGTAGATGCGAAGAAGGTTTTGCCGACGCCCAAAAATCCCTCAATGAGCACTACGTAACCCGCAGGAATCCCATCGGGAATCTGCTCGTCAATAGGCTGAATCCCAGTCTTGAAACCCATGTAAGAC
>WYEI01000147.1 GCA_009903905.1 Pyrobaculum sp.
TGGAAGCCGCGGTTCCCCGAGAACACCACGCGCCTCGGCTTCAGTCCGAGCTCCCTCTCCAACACGTCGATGAGCTTGTTGGCCTCCTCCTTGGCGTCCTCCAAGCACCTAAGCGACACCAGCTTGCTCTCTCTACAGGCCTCGGTGTCTATGTGGTCGCCGTCTATGTCAAATATGAGGTCTGCGCCCAGCCAGCCCTTGCGTTCCATATCCTCCTCGCCCGGCCTCTCGTAATACGCCGCGGAGTGGTATATATGCCTCGGCGCTTTTTCCGTAACGAACCTCCTCAGCTCCTCCAAGGTTTTAAACGCCTTGTGTCTCACCATGCCGCCGCCGAAGGGCTGGAAGGCGAACTCCCGCCTCTCCACCGCGTCTACGTCAAACTTGGCGTAGTTCCGGTAGAAGTTGCGGAAAAACACCTCAACGATCACTCCACCCTGGGCGCCAGGAAGTACGATATCTTGCCCCCCGCCGGGATGTCGAAGGTCAGCAGGAGGGGCTTCGCCGTAGCGAATTCTATGGTGACGATGTCGCTTATCCTGGAGGTCCTCCCCACTATGTCGAGGAGGTACTCGAGGGAGTACCTGGCTGAGGCGGGCTCCTTCACGTCGAATTCATACACCAACTCGCTGTTTCTGTCGAGGCGCACCTCCACCTCCCCCTTGTCGCTGGAGGCGCCTATCACCAACGCCTCCTCGTTGGCTTCGAACTTCACCTCGTCTGCGACGGCGTCTGCGTCTTTTACGGCTGTGGCGAGGATGTCGCTTGCGGTCTTCACCATAGCTGTGTACACCACCTTGGGCGTCGGCAACTCCTCGCCGACCACCTCTACAGACGGCAGAGTGACTGACCTAACCGATTTGCCCACGAGCTTGATCCGGACCCTCCCCTCCTCGACCTCCATGGAGATCTTGTCCCCCTTCTTGATCCGCCTCAGGATCTTCTTCAGGTCTTTGAAGTTCATGCCTATCTTAAGCTCTTGCTCCACCTCGGGGAACTCCTCAAAAGCCTCCTTCGGGAGCGAGAGGTCCACCATGGCGGTTCTAGACGAGTCAAGCGCCCTGAGGAAGAGGCCGTCGCTTCTGACGACGAAGCTCGCCTCCTCCACAAGCACCGAGATGGAGTCTACTATGTAGGCGAATTCCTTAGCGTCGAGGTAAGTAAGTATGTATTTGGCCATGACATTTACAACTCCCCGGTTTTTAAGAGCTGAAGGGGGTTGGGCCGGTATTACTCGTACTCACGCCAGGTGTGGCCGCAGTTGGCGCAGCGGTAGAAGCGGGTGGGGGGCTCGTCGGCAGCCCGAGTCTGCTGAACCCATACATACGCCTCGTCGTGTCCGCACTTGGGGCATCCCCTCGTCTTGACCTTCGGCAGGTTCACCGTGTTTTCCGCAACCACGATGATGGGGTTCTTGTTCTCAACGGCGGATTTGCTCTGGTAGATGTTCTTCACGTTTTGCGACACCTCCTCCTCGTAGCCGCATTTGGGACAGCGCAGTACCGTCTTGTTGCCCTTCTTCACGGGCACCAGCAGACTCCTGTCGTTTGGGCAGAACTTCATAACGCCTACGGCCGGCGGCTGGTATATAAATTCTTCTCCTTATCTGGGGGCGGAAAATCTTATAAATGGGGGGTATAGCACTGGCGTGACTTCGGTTAAGGACGTACCTGCAGACGTGTTGATCGCAGAGCTTGCCAAGTACATACGGGAGAACGTGCCGCAGGTGAAGCCACCCGTGTGGGCGCCTTTTGTGAAGACCGGCGCAAACAAGGAGAGGCCCCCCACGACGCTTGACTGGTGGTACGTGAGGGCCGCCTCGTTGATGAGGAAGCTGTATCTCCACGGCCCCGTGGGGCTGGGGAGCTTGAGGACGGCTTACGGCTACCGGGCTAAGATAGGCGACAAGACGCGGCCGGAGAGGACAAGAAAGGCGGGAGGCGCCGTGATTAGGAAGATACTGCAACAGCTGGAGCAGGCGGGTTTTGTAGCCAAGACAAAACAGGGGCGGGTTTTGACGCCGGAGGGCAGGTCGCTTGTAGACAGAATCGCCGCCAAAATAGCTAAGGAACTTGTGAAGACGCGGCCGGAGCTGGCTAAGTACCTGGCCCCGCCTAAGGAGTAATGGCGGAGGAGCGGTTCGAGCAACCACGCGACGAGGAGCTGGAGGAGCTCCGCCGGAGGAAGCTGGAGGAGTTGCAGAAGAGGGCTGAGCTGGAGCGGCAGGCGCAGATAGCCGCCGCCCAGAGACGGGCGGCTTTGAAGAAGATACTGACGCCCGGAGCCCTCGCGAGGCTCGACAACATCAGAATAGTGCGGCCGGAGCTGGCGGAGGCGCTTGAGCAACAACTCATCGCCCTCGCCTCCTCGGGCCGGGTTAAGATACCCATAGACGAAGACGCCCTAAAGGAAATACTGGAGGCCATCTACAGCCAGACGCGTAAAGAGTACAGGTTCCGTCTCTAGAGAGAAGGTTTTTAAAGCCGTGTTTTAGGCGTAGGCCATGGCCCGCAACAAGCCTCTTGGCAAGAAGCTGAGGCTCGCCGCCGCGCTGAACTCCAACAGGAACCCGCCGGTTTGGGTAATAGCCAAGACCAAGAGGAGGGTGACCAGGTCCCCAGCTAGGAGGCACTGGCGGAGGGTTAAGCTAAAGGCCTGATTTTATCGCCTTCACTATCTCGCCGAGTTTTTCCGGGCGCTCCTCCGCCAGGGTCCCCGTCACTATTACGTTGGGTTTTTCTCTCGCCACCGCGGAGGCCGCCTCGCCGCTTCTGATGCCGCCGCCGACTATTAGGATTCTCGGAAACGCCTTCCTCACGGCCCTAACTATCTCGGGCGGCGCTGGCTGAGGCGCGCCGCTCCCCGCCTCCAGATACACCGCCTTGAAGCCTATGTAGCTAGCCGCGAGGGCATACGCCGCAGCTATGTCGGGTCTCGTGTACGGTATGGGCCTGCTCATTGAGACGAAGCCGGCGGCGCCGCCGTCTCCCACCAGTATGTACGCGGTCGAGATCGCCTCAAGGCGGGGGAAGTGCTTAGCCAAGAGGACGGCCCCCTGGACCTGCGCCCCTATGATGAAATAGGGGTCCAGCGAGTTCAACACGCTGAGGAACAAGACGCCGTCTGCCTCCTCGGTGAGCTGAGTGAGCGAACCAGGGAACAGAACCACGGGCACGTGCGCGATAGTCTTTATGTCGCGGACCACATGCGCCATCTGGCTCTCCCTGATGCCAAGCGAGCCACCCACCAGAATCCCGTCAGTTCCTGCGTCTAGGGCGAGCTTCGCGATTCTGAGGTAGTCCACCGACTTGTCGGGGTCTATCAAGGTGAAGTGCTTAACGCCCTCTACCAGATACTCATAGAGCTTCATCGCCTCCCCTCTCCTCCTCCCCCTCGGCGGTCTGCGGCGCGCCCTGCCGCTGCGGCGGAGCCACCTTGCCCTCTAGGTAGAGGTCCACAAAGGCGTTGTAGTAATCCACCGGCATCCAGCCCGGTCTCTCCTCAAACTCGTGTCTAATGCCGCAACTGCCGCATATGACCAAGTAGCCGTTTTCCGTCTTCTTAACGGTGACCAGCTGGGCGCCGCAGTGTGGACATGTAAAGATTTTTGGCAACGTCCTCCTCGGCCTTAGGATTACCTTCCTCTTCCTCTTCCGCCTACCCATGGCACCCCGTGCTGGACGTTTTATAAATATGAAGTCAGCCTTAGCGCCTCCGGTCACCACTCACCGTAACCCTGACGGCATCACCGCTCTGTATTTGCTGAATGTTTTTAAACTTGATGCGGCTTGGGGGCTATGCGGTATCTTTCAGGCCTAAACCCCATCTCTAGGGTTGTTGAAGTTCTTCCAATGGTGAGGAGGGTGGAGGAGGTGGAGAAGGTCGCGGTGTGGGACGCCGCGGGCCGCGTGGTCGCGAGAGACGTGGTGGCGCCTCACGACTATCCTCCCTTTCCCCGCGCCGCATACGACGGCTACGCCGTCAGCTCCGACGCAACTCCGGGCAGGTTCAGGGTAGTCGGCACGGTCCTCGTGGGGCAGTACAAGAGGGATCTGTCGCTGAGGCCCGGCGAGGCGGTCTACGTCACCGTGGGGGCCTTCCTCCCCGAGGGGACCGACGCCGTCGTGCCCGAGGAGGCGGCCAAGAGGGAGGGGGAACACGTCGTGGTAGATCGGAGGTTTGAGAAATACGCTAACGTTGACCCGCCCGGCTCGTACGTGCGTAAAGGCACAGTCATGTTGAGACAAGGCTTCGTGGCAACGCCGTTTGACGTGGTCGGCTTGTTAGACGTCGGCATCACGACGCTCTACGCCTACAGGAAGGTGAAGGTGGGCATAGTGGCCACCGGCGATGAGCTGGTGGTGCCGCCGGTGGACCCCGAGGTCGCCGCGGAGCTCGTGATGCGGGGGAGGGTGATCGAATCCACGGCGTCTCTCGTGGCTTGGTACATACAGACCTTTATGCCGTATGTCGAAATCCGCGAGAAGGTCGTGACCAGCGACGTCCATGAGGAGGTCAGAGCCGTCGTCGATAGGCATCTGGCTCAGTACGACGCAGTGATAATCACCGGCGGCGCCGGCCCCAGCGAGATAGACCACTTCTACAAGCTGGGGTACGAGGGATTACGGGGCTTCCGCATGAAGCCCGGAAGGCCGACAAGCGTGGCCGTTGTCGACGGGAAGCCCATCTTCGGCCTCTCTGGATACCCCATAAGCGCGCTCCACGGCGTTATCAGAATAGTGGAGCCTGTGCTCCGCCACATGGCCAACGCGGCGAGAGCCCCAGGCCACGACTGGCACTACGCCACAGTCACACAAGACGTGCCGGGCGAGATGGCGCAGATCGTTAGGGTGAAGCTAGAGGCGGCAGAGGGCGGCCTCTACGCCACGCCCCTCAAGGCGAGGCACCACAGCTTCACAGAACCCGAGGCCGGCGGAGTGGCCTTAATCCCCCCGGGCGGGGTGAAAAAAGGAGATGTGGTCCTCGTGCTTGCGTACCGCGACGTGAGGAAGCTCTAGTCAGATCTGCACTTCCTCACCTTAACCAGACCCCTCTTGTTGAGCATGTCGAGGGCGTAGAGTATGTACCCGAACCTCTTCTCCACATACTCGTTGCCGTACCAGTCGAGGTGCGCCAGAAGCAACTCGTCTAGACACCACTCCGTTTTCCCCGTCTCCCTCACGATCTTCATTATGAAGCCGGCGGCGTCCTCCACGGCGTTCCACTGGTAGGCGAACCAAACCCACTCCTTCACCTCGATGGCGTAGTAATCCGGCACGACCTTAGCCACGCTTGTAATCACCTGCAACGCGGCGGTCTTCACCTCCCTAGGTCTGCAACACTCCTCGATGCTCCTCTTGGCCAGCTCAACGCTGTCCCCCGTATCCACTATGTCGTCGACGATCAGCACCCTCTTGCCGCTCAGATCAGCGCTAACTGGATACTTCACGTAGGCCTTCTCCGCCACCTGCGCCGCCGAGGGCCAGTGGACTACTTGTATGCTCACGAGGTCGCCGACGCCGAGCCAGTCGCAGAGAAGACGCGCGGGGACGTACCCACCGCGGGCGATGGCGACGATCACGTCTGGCTGCCAGCCGCTCTCCTTGATCTTGTCGGCGAGCCTCCTGCTCCACTCGACTATTTCGTCGAACGTCACGACCTTTACAGGTACCTTCGGCACAAACCCCCTCTACGAGTCATTTATATACATTGACACACTAACTACAAGGCTCCACTGCGAAAAAGGCCGTGCCGAAATCTCGGCATTTAACTGCCCCCTTAAATTCAAAATCGGCAGTTCTCACCACGCCGCAGTCCATATCTACGCATTGATTAAAGAGAAGAGTACCCACCGTACATCTATCCCTGTCGCAAGAGGCGTATCTAGCCCTCTTCCGCCCCCCATCTACCATCATGTTGAAGTTGCCAGCGGCTACGTACAGCCCAGCCGCGTTAAACGCCACAAGCCACCTCCCCATCACCCGCGCCACCACGTAAGGCGAGGCCCTCAGCAGGCCCAGATCCACGGCGACGCCGCCGGGCACCGCCACCGGATCAAGCGCTGCGTATACCCCAAACAGGAGAAGCCAACTGTCGGGTCCAGGCGGCAACCTCCACCTCAAGGCGCTGTATATCCCGTACCTCATCGCCACCGCGAAGCCGAACCAGCTCCTCTCCACAAGTTCCAGCGCCTCCCCAAACCTCAACAGGCCGAGCAGGGCGGAGGTCCTCACGTCTAGCCTCGGCGGCGTGTAGAGACGGCGCTCCCTCAGCCCCCTCGCCCTCAACACCTCCAGCAACTCCCTGCACCTACGCGGCACACCGGGCTCCCTCCTGCGGTATATATCCCACTGAAAGGGGGAGCCCCTTATCACCGAGAATAAATACTCAGCAAGGCAGTCACCGCCGTTCAGCCTATCCGTGGCATACAGCTCAGAGACCCTCAGCAAATCGCCGAAATCTGGCATAAACACGTCGCGGTAGAAGAACCTAGGCACCTCCGGAGGATCGCTACACAGATAAAGCCCGCCCACCCTCACAGGGCATTTCAACGCGCGCCTAAACGTCACAAGCCTCCCATCAACATACACGCCATCCCCCCTCACCTCCACCCTGCCGACCACCCTGCTCTGCCCCAACTGAAGCTTATCCACTTCAACCCTCAGCGCCCTACTAGGCGAAACCCTCACCTCAAAGGACGTAGACACACACCACATTTAAGTTAACTTTAAATGCAGACAAGTAAACAGCCACGGTGATGACAGGCAGATGAGGATCGGTGACAGCGGATTTGAACGCTGACATCGGCCCCATCACCACAACCGGCCTTCGCCACACCCCACGACGTCCCTCAACGCGGCGGACCACTCGACCTTCGCAACCGCGTAAAGCGGCTTAAACACGTATCAGATGATGTACAAACCGCGGCCGGTGTATATAGCCCATACGAAACACCACTCTGGACGTCGGTGGCTACAATATAGAGAGCCTTTCCATCGTATGAAGACGCCGTGTATCCTCCTTACAATGTAAACCTTCCAAGCGTTGTGTGATGTTTTCGCTGATGTTTGAAGCGTCTTTGATAGGTCCGGCGTGGGCTGTGTCGCTGTTTAGGGCGCGGTGTTGCGTCTGTGTGGTGCCGCTATTCGCTGGCCTCTCTTTCGCTGGTTCGAAGCCACGTGAGTTGAGAGAGGTCTAGCTCTTTGCCGTGTTTGAGGAGCGAAGCCATGTTCCAGGTTATGACGCCTATTATGATGTGTCTACATATCTTGCCCCCCAGCGTGTTGCCTTCGCATGTGCATTTAGCGCCGTATTTCCCCACCGCGACGTAGTACCACGTGTCTTGTCTTCTGGCGGATCTCACGGCGAGTCTCACGCCGACGACTCCGCCGCCTTTCTCGACGACCTCCACGATTTTTACGGTCTCTGGAGAGACGTAGAGGTAGAGCTCCAGAACTTTCTCGATCCGCATGTTTACGACCCGTGCCAGATTTAGCAGGAAGTTTTTGACCCGCCCGTCAAAGGGCTGTTGCGGCATTTACAAACTCCTCGTCTCCCGCGATTATGGAGATGCGGGAGTCTGGGCGCGTGTCGCCGTATATGACGTATCTAAAGCCTGAGACGTATTTCCCGAAGGTCAACGCCCCGGCCACGTCGAGGAGACGAAGCTTGCCCCGGAGATCCACGAAGCCCCTCGCGGCGCCCTCCGCGGTGAAGGCCAGCTCAAGAGCGGAGGTGCCCAGGCTCCGCCCCCGCAGTCCCAGCCTCCTCACGACTTCGCAGGTCTTCTCTGGGAAGCTGTTGCTGACCGCCACGAAGACTATGTTGCTCCTTGGGACCCTCCTCACAGGCTTTCCGTTTACCCTGGCACCCAGCTGGGGACCCGCCGCGTACACGTCGCCGGTAGGCGGCACCGCGACTACGGCGTATTCCAAGTCTGAAAGAGCGCCCTCTTTGTACCTCCCCGCCGCCAGAGATACCGAGAAGAGAGGGACATTCGCCGCGTAGTTGAGAGACCCGTCCAGCGGGTCGAGGACGAAGATGTACCGCTCGTCTCCCCACCGGTAGACCCCCCTCTCCTCGGCGTAGAGCACCCCGCCCTCCTTGAAGCCCTCTCTCAACATGCGGTACGCCATCTCTTCGGCGGCGAGATCCACTTCTCTAGTCACGTCGTCTTCCTTCGTCGCCACAATAGATGTGCCGCTACCCGACCTGAAGCTGGACATGAGGAACTGCGAGACCCGCGCCGCCACCGCCTCCAAAACGCCGAGCACGCCTCAACTATTTACATTATTTAAATGATACTAACCTGTAAACACGGCGGATATATACGGCGGATCTCCAGATGACATGGAGAAGCCTAAGAAACGGTTCGTAATTGCGTCACTCGGAGTTTTTTAGACCCGGATCTTCGCGTCGAGGAAAGTCTCGGTGACCCAGCCCCCGCCGCCGTCTAGCTCCAAGTCGATCACGTAGTCCACAAACCTGGCCACGCTCGCCACGGCGTTGACGTAGTCAACCACGTCGTTTCCCAAAAGCCTCTCCAGGTCCCTCAGTCCCGACACGGCGAAAACCCTCGGCTTAATACGTCCCGAGTATATATTATACATTACTTCGACAATGTCCCGAAAAGTCGTCGCCACCCTCACCCTGTCCTCGTCCAGCTCCACCGGAAGCGTCGTGGGCGGGAAGAGAGAGAGGTAGAAAACCTCCCGAGACGCCGCCAGCTCCTCCAGCTTCTCCGCCAACCTCTTCTTGTCGGCGCCGTAAACCCCCACAATCTGCGACCTGTAGAGCTCCTCAACCCCTAGAAGCGAGGCGTCCTCCGGAAGCGCCGTCTTAGCCACCATAGGCTTCTTATTCAGATAGATGTACACAAGGCCGACGCCCTCGAGAAAATCGAAGAGATACCGCTCGCTAGGCGGCGCAAACCTCGACTTCACAAGCTTGATGTACCTAACCGTGTGGCCCAGCGCGTTCTCCTTGTAGCTAACCCTGACCAAGTTATCGGCAATGTAGAACACCTGCCTGGGAGCCCCCTCCACCACAGCGATTATGGGCATGTCTTTAGACAGCTGGTACAAGAAGCCGTGAACAAGCTCCTCCAGCTTCTCCTCACGCGGAGCAATCCCATTAACCGTATCCACCACCAAGGCCTCGTACTCGTGTATGTGGTCTGCAATGAACTTGGCGATGTTCCCCCTAAACGAGCGGGGGAAATCAAAGACGTAGAACTTCTCCGCCGAGGCGCCCACCCGGAGGAAGGTCCCCTTGAGGGCCCCCGGCGTCTCGCTGGTACTAATCCACAGCACCCTATTAGCCACCTTGTCGGCGAGCTTCGCCGCAACGCTCGTCTTACCGCTACCAGGCGGGCCGTAAACCGCCGTGAAGCCCCTCGCCGCCGCGTCCTGAATTATAAACACAAGTCATTTTAGCCACTGGTTTTAAAAAATTACATCACGCCTTGAACAACCGGCCAAAATCCTCAGCATTTATAGTCAGGGGGCCTGCGTCTCTAAGCCGGCCAAGGAGGTAAAACACAACCACCGGCAAGAGCTACGAAGAATGCGGCGTCAGCCGCCGGCGCTGGGCAGTCCACGCGCCTCCTATAAACTCTTCAAACCCAACACAAGACGCCTGGCGCTACGGCGGAGGCCGACCAGAAGCCCAAACCCACGCCACACGCCGAACACATGTAGTTGAGAAACCGCCTCTCAAGCCGCGTCTCCACGGCGCGTCGACAAAATACGAACTGCTGTTTTAAACCGCGCGTCTTCAGACCACTGACTATGCACAGTTTCTCCCTTATTGGCTGTGTCGCGGAGTTGCTGGAGGGCGGAGGGGGTTAAGAAGGGAAAAAGAGGGGGGTTAAATATTGGCTAAGGCAACTCCTCCAGCAACGACTCTATTTTCTGTCGGATGTCGGTCATCTTTTTTTCGCACTCCTCTAGCCTTTTCTGCACCTCGGAATATGGCAGGAACC
>WYEI01000253.1 GCA_009903905.1 Pyrobaculum sp.
ACAAGACCGGCGGATTGCCGGCCTCCGCCAGCACCTTCAGGAAGGCGCCGAAGTGGCGCGGCGAAAGGCCTGCCAGCCTCACGTCTTCGAAATTTATATAGATGGCTCTCGCCCTCCCAATACTCACCGCTGTTTGGTAGAGCAGATACGTCTTGCCCGCCCTCCTGGGCCCCACAACCGCGGCCGCAAGCCCCTCCACAGGCTCAACCAAGAGCTCCCTCTCGACCATCGCGGGAGGCCGCCACTCCAGCCACTCGGCGACTAGCTCTCTAAACACATGTTCCATGTAGGAAACAAAAACCCAATAAAAATGTTTCCTATAGGAAACACTGACTTCTCAGCCGCATTGAAGGGCTGAGACCCTAACCGGCGAGGGGCCTCACGACACGGAGATGCCGGGCGGCCGACGAGGTCGAGATCCGGCAGGTATATAGAAGCGCCGGCGCGCCTCAGGGGGCTTTAGGAGATTGTGCTAACGTTAGCTAAAGCCTAGGAGGCAACGCTCTGCGAAGATGCGGACTAATGCGCCGAGGATTACCGTACCCATTCTGAATAAGAAGGTGGCCGTAGAGGGTTTTTCCCGACCCCCGATCGGCGTCCTGCCTAAAGATTTGTGTAGGGTGAGTATTATACTTGTGAAACCTGGATTTGTAGACGGGGGGCGGGAGCTGGCGTGGCTGGAGGAGCGGTTCCAGTCCGGCGGCGCCGTAGGCGGCTTCGTGAAGTTCAGCCGCGACGGCCCCTCCAGCCTCACCTCGGCGACGTATATGTCGATGGGCTACCCACAGTCGTCCACGGCGGCGACGCTGAGCTTGGCGGTCGGCACCTTCACGAAAACCACGGGGCCCGCCGCGGCGACGTTCGTGGCATAGGTGAAAGACGGCGCCGACACGCGGTAGCTACGCCCCGGCGTAAGCCAAGCCCTCACCTATGCCGCGCCCAACCCCCACGACCTCCACAACTCAATCCCGCCACAAACCCGTCCAACACAGCCACAGTTACGTTAAGAGGCGCCCCGGACCCCGCGGAACCAGCTGCCGCAAGCCCCACGGCAAAAACCAAAACCATAAACAACAACGTGCACATATTAAAGCTTGTGCTGTGATTTATAAACTTTACGTGTCAAAAACGCGACGCAAGCTGTCGAAGCGGGGCGACTCCTAGCCGTCCCAAACAAGCCAGACAAACGACATTCTGTGGAGGGGGACGGAGGAGAGGTAAGCCGGCTTGCAATCGGCCCGCCGGGATTCGAACCCGGGACCGCCCGCGTTCTTGGGCCGTGTTCATGCAAGTCATGGGGATTGTCCTCTGCTAGATCGGGGGTGTCTAGAGGTCGGCTCTCTGGCTTCGTCTTGTTGAGCCTCGCCGTCATGAAGCGAGCGTTGCGGCGTTGCAAAAACAGTGAATTACGTCCACAGGCATAATCGTATCTGTGAATCTGTATGTGTCAGTCTTTACCTGTTGAGAGAAAGTTTATATAGTTAACCTAAGAGAGGAGCCATGGAGTCGATTATGGCTCAACATGCACCGCGGCGTTTACCACGTCACGGATAACGAAATTAAACAACGCCTAGAGCTTGCGCTGAGGTCTGTTGAGAAGCCGCCAACTATCGAGGAGTCGCTTGAGCAGGTCTCCACACACGGCGTCCTCCGGGGGGCGGTGGACTGGGTATTCCCAGCGTGGATGCTGTACGTCGAATACGTGACGCAGAAGATCGCAGAGACGTTTCCGTTATCGGAGGAGGAGAGGGGGCAATTACTTCACTTCAGAGACACGCTGAAACGGCTTCTGCTGGAGGCGCAGAGACAGGCAAAGGCCAAGCTGACAGCGCTGTACAAAGCCGTTGTTGAAGGCACGTACAGGTCAGAGGGCAACAAGCTGTACGCGCCAGACGGGACGTGGATGTATGTAAGAGGGGACTCCACTCCACATATTCCAATCCGCGGCGTAACAGCTAAGACGTGTTTTCCCGACCTGCTGAAGCTTCCGCGCGAGAGGCTTGAACTGCTTCAGCTCGGCTGGAGGGCAAGCGACGAAGGCAGGCACAAGAAGCAACCTTACATGGGCACTACACAGCCTTGGCAGGTGTTTGCCTGGGCGGCGGCGAGATACGGAGAGCTGTACACGTGTGTTCTCTCGACCAACTTGAACTTGACGCATGAAGGGGTAAGCATTGAAGTGTACATCAAGGCGAAGAGCTGGAGGCAGAGGTGGAGTAAGGACGAGGCGATAAGCCTAGTCGCGGAGTACCTCAGACGCGGGGAGTGGACGCCTATGCTCACCATGTGGTTAGGAGACGGAAAGGCGAGGTGGCGAAACATCTTGCAAAGCAAGTACGAGCTACTAGTCGCAACAAAGGAGCCTTGGAGGCTGGGCATCCGCAAGGGAGCATACGAGGCCCTAGTCGCCACCGGCAAAGAGGCATTTGTAAAGCTTAGGGAGGCGGCGGGCGTATACGGCGAATTGCTGGATCTGCTGAAGACCCACAAGTGGATCTATATAAAGCTGGCTACAGATGACGGCTTTAGGGCCGCCGCCAAGCAGAATAAGAATGGCATAACTGTGGAAGGCATTGTGATGTATCTGCGTCTCGTCAGCGGCAGGGGCGGCTCGCTTCTGGCTGAGCACTACACCCGCGACCTAGAAAAAGCGCATGCCGCCGCCGATAAGCTCAAGGCGGCCGGGCTGAGGCCCAACATTGTGAGATCCGGCCCCAACTACGTGGTGTACATAACCACCACGGACCTTCTAAAGCTTGCAGAAGAAGACGACGCCGTCAGAAGAGCCGTAGCGCAGTACCTCGCCGAAAAGGCGGAAAACGGCACGCCGAGGCAGAGGGAGATCGCTAGGAAACTCATGCAAAGACACCCTCTTTTTCTATCCTCTTAATCGCCTTCCGTCTTCTCGACATCGCCATGCGTTAACCAACGCCAAACTTGACCGATATGTGGAACCGCAGAACCAACGACAACCAATATGCGGAATCAATCAATGCTTAGTCGGATTACGCCGAAGACAGCCAGAAAACTCATGGATCGGCCCGCCGGGATTTGTGGGCGGGTTTCCCCTGAACCCGGGACCGCCCGTTACAGGCCCCGGGGGTTTCGTTCTAACTGTCCCCCGGGTGGCTGTCTACAGCCGGGCGCTCTCGACCGCTGAGCTACGGGCCGCTGTCTGGATATAGACAGAAACGGAGATTTAAAATCTTTTCTCTTAAGCAGTCCCGCCGGGCTAGAACCTTTTGAATGCTGAGTCATACTCTGCTCAACTACATACGGCGTAGGCCCAGTTGAGGAGGCCTCGGGGTCAGGCGGCCTGGGGCTTTAATGCCTACGTTGCGCCTGTGCGGGCTGGTGGTGAGTAAATCGAGATGCGGCTGTTGCCGATTAGATTACTGCTGTCTGTCCCTGGCGAGCTCTATCAACAGTCTCTGGATCTCCAGAAGGGTAGTATGGAGGGCGTCTATCCTCTTAGCAAAGTCGTCTATTCTTTTGTTGCTCTCGTCGATTCTCTTCGCTGTAGTTGGACGCTACCACGTTTCAATTCTCTATTGGAGGTGCCGGAGCATCAACACGACGGCCAGCGAGAGAATAGTCACTGGGCGCAGATGCGCCCTTGTCGTGTTGCACGTCGAGAAGAGGCTCTGAGGCGGGGGATGCGGAGATCTGGGAAGGCTGTGCCCGTCGGCGGAGAGATGCCTCAGGCCCGGCGCGCCGGGATTCGGCTCGACGGCGGTTAATAACACTTAGACCCGTCCTCTCCGTGGAGGCTGGATGCTCAGAGCCTTAGAGGAGGGTTCTAATATAGACTGTATTGGCCTGTCAAAAGGGGCGACTGCAAATATGCCTGCATCGACAAGCACAGCTTCGCGATCGTGGAGAATATAGGGGTCGTGAAATGATATATAGACAATTTATCTTGGGATTTATGCCGGATAGGCTGAGGGTTGACCTGCCTCCGGAGGAGTTGCCGGACAGGTGGTACAACATTTTGGCTGATCTGCCGGAGCCGCTTCCGCCGCCTCAGGATCCCGACAACGGGAGGAGGATGGAGCTCCTTAAGCGGGTGGTGCCTTCGGAGCCGTTGAGGATGGAGTTCTCGACCGAGAGGTATGTCAAGATTCCTGAGGAGGTGCGGGAGAGGTATATCCAGGTGGGCAGACCGACGCCTCTGATAAGGGCCAAGAGACTTGAGGAGTATCTCGACGCGCCGGTGAGTATATACCTCAAGATGGAGGGCTACACATACACGGGGAGCCACAAGATTAACTCAGCCCTGGCCTGGTTCACTACGCCTTGAGGGATGGGGCCAAGTTCGTCACGACGGAGACGGGGGCCGGGCAGTGGGGGTCGGCTGTGTCTCTTGCGGTGGCTCTCTTCAAGATAAAGGCTCATGTATTCATGGTGAGGGCGTCTTACTACGCCAAGCCCTTCCGCCGCTTTCTCATGCAGATGTACGGCGCGGAGGTGCACCCAAGCCCCAGCGAGCTGACTGACTTCGGGAGGAGGTTGCTCTCCGAGAACCCGAACCACCCGGGCTCCCTCGGCGTCGCCATCACAGAGGCGGCTGAATACGCCTTGAAGCACGGCGGGAAGTACGTGGTGGGTAGCGTGATAAACGCAGATATAATGTTCAAGACGGTGGCCGGGCTCGAGGCGAAGAGGCAACTGGAGCTCATAGGAGAGGAGCCCGACGTGTTCATAGGGGCTGTCGGCGGCGGGTCCAACTGGGGAGGCGCCTTCTATCCCTTCATAGGCGACGAGCTGAGGTCGGGGAAGGTCAGGCGTAGGTACATAGCCGTCGGCGCTCTGGAGGTGCCCAAGGTAACCAAGGGGGTCTATAGATACGACGACCCGGACTCCGGCAGGCTGTTGCCGCAACTCAAGATGTACACCATAGGGGCCGACTTCGTGCTGCCCCCCATATATGCAGGCGACTTGAGGTACCACGGCGTGGCTCCCACACTCTCTTACCTCATGCACAAGGGCTGGGTCGATGGCAGAGACTACGACCAGGAAACGGTCTTCAAGATGGCGCAGCTATTCGCCCAGCTCGAGGGCTACGTGCCGGCCCCAGAGACCGCCCACGTCCTACCCGCGGTCAAGGAGGTGGCAGACGAGGCCAAGAGGACCGGCGAAAGAAAGGTCGTGCTGATAAGCTTCAGCGGACACGGCCTGCTAGATCTGGCCAACTTCGCCGACGTGCTGGGGTTCGCCAAAGGCTGAGCCGCAGAAAGGCTTAAAAGCCGACCAGCAGCGGCCCGTGCGGACATTCAGGCTCTAGCCGCCTCTCTATTTCGAGAAGCGGCACCTTCTCGGCGTAACCCTGGGCATCGTGGATGCCGACCTCTCGCTGGGCCGCGGGGTTGCCTCCATAGAGGCGGCGGGTCTCGTGGACGACTCGACGGGCGAGGGCATATACTACGCGGATGCCACAGGAGCCTCGGCCGCGCAGGTCGCCTACGTAGAGGTCAGAGGCAGGACGGCGAAGGTGGCTGGGACGTACGCCGGGCTGGCACGGCCCTACGTCGAGGAGGTCAAGAGGAGCAGATGAGGGGCAGGTTGCTGGGCGTTTCGGCTCAATAAACAATTCGTGAGGTTCCTCGGGCGCAGGCTCGTCGAGCTCTACAAGATGCTGACGTCGGGAGATGCGACCTACGGAGACCTGCCCGTATCCATCAAACGCCTTGGGTAAGCCCGCCTGAGGCGCGTGCTTGCAACGTCCCCCGCAACCAGCCACGCCGGGTTGCAAGCCTTAAGACGAGTAGTCGCCAAAGAAGTCGTTGGGTGTTACGGAGATAAGGAGGGATGTTTTTTAAAGAGTAGTTGTGGGATCGCCATGTGGATAGCCATTCTAGCGTCCAGGGAGGTCAAGCGAAACAAGCCGTATAGGGTCCGGAGGATGGGGGAAGACATGGTGTTTTGGAGGGATGGCGACGGAAAAATAATGGCTTTGAACAACTATTGCCCACACAGGCAGGCATTGCTGTCTCAGGGCAAGGTCGTTAATGGATTGATTCAATGTCCCTACCACGGCTTTGAGTTCGACGGTGCGGGTAGGGCGGTGCACGTCCCAGCGATGGGAAGGAGCCAGAAGCCCCCCAGCTATCTCAGGGCTAAGAGCTATGTGCTCTACGAACAACATGGCATAGTTTGGATGTGGTACGGTCCGGGGCAGCCGGAGGCGCCGCCCAGGTTCTTCGACGATCTTAAGGATTTCGAGACCTATGCGGAGTATTGGGAAACGTGGAACATCTCTTTTCCACGGGCAGTGGAGAATCAGCTCGATGTATTTCATCTGCCCTTTGTGCACCACAATACCATAGGGAGGGGCAGTAGAACGTTGATAAACGGCGTTGCTGTGAAGCAAATCGACGACCTCACATTCGTATGGTACGCCGTTGCTGAGAAAGATTTGGGGCAGAAGCCTAGGTTGAAGCTGGACGTCGACCCTCGGGAAGCCGGCGTTTATCTTGAGTTCATTTACCCCAACCTGTGGCAGAACCACATTTCGGAAAACATGAGGATCCTTGCATTCTTCGCCCCGGTGGACTCGCAGAGAACCGCTATCTACATACGTTATTATATAAGACCCACAGGCATAAAACACATCGATACGGCTCTTGCCAAGTTAGGCATGTTTCTCAACGTCTACATTCTTCACCAAGATCGACGCGTAGTGGAGAGTCAAAATCCAGCCATAATAGGCGATAAGCTAATTGCCGCAGACCTTCCCATAGCAATCTTTAGAAGAATGCTTCTCGAAGACAAAGAATTATTAAATAGACTTAAAATAAAAGTTGTATAAATTCTTTATAGATCATTGTTTAATTAATAGAAGTAAAATAGATTGCAATATAATAAATAGGAGGCTGAAATTGAGAGATGCAACGTACCGAAAGCCCTAGGGCCTACCACAGAGTTAATATTCTTAACACATCCAACGCCAACCAACCGCAACGACCATATACACTCAATTATCGGGGGCAATCAAGGAGTAAAGGGCCCGCGGGGGCTAGAGCTTCGGCCTTTTATGTCTCGTCTTCATTACGCCTTTTGCGGATCCAGCTAATATCACGTCGTTGTGGTTTCTGTATGTTAGGGAATGTGGGATATAAGCGGCGCATGCCGAAACCTATTGGTGTTAGTATAAAGTTACAGCAACGACAGTGACAGTGGCCACAGTTGCCCCCTCATCGGCTGTCTCAAACCCGAGTCTCTTGAAATTCGCCGTGTGATCCCCGCTTGCCGTGCGCCGGTGCTTCGTGGTGTGGTTGATTAGGTGGGGCGTGGGCGCCAGCGTTTGTCTAGCCTTAGGCTTCCGACGTATTTTATTATCCACTGGACTAGCTCGTCGTAGGCCTTAGCTCCCTCTCTAGTTAGGCTGACGTAGCCGTCGCCGTCTACCGTGATCAAGCCTTTTTCGATCATCCAGTTTAGGTACTTCTGGAGCTTGTCGTAGGACAGCCCTGAGGCCTGGGCTAGGTTGGTCCTCTTCATGGCTCCGTTGTCGATCAGGGCTTTGATTATCCTCGCCAGCACGTAGAGGTTAGGTTTGAAGTTTTCTGTACTCATGGTAGAGCCACCTAATCTCCCAGAGCAACGAGTCGAGGCTCCACAAGGTCTTGAACGTGTCGACCACCTCGCCCCAGGTTATGGCCAGGGCTATGGTCACCGCCAAAACCACTGAACCAACCAGCGCCGGGGTGTCTATTGTGTTGAATAGGAAGCCGTTCAGAATCGCGTAGGCAGGCATTACGAAGATCAACAGAAACGCTATCCACAGGGCCTCGTCTATGATGAGCAGGATTGGGTAGAGCGTCTTGGCCCTGTTGACTCTATACTCCACGTAGTCCCAGTCAAGACTCTCCAGTATGGCCAACACGCCCGGCGGCCCCTCCTTAAGCTTCTCGCCCCAATCTTGGTAAAACCCCTTGACCTCGGCGGCTTTGTCCAACCTGCGCGCCGCATACACCAGCGGAAAGAAGATCAACGCGGTGATCACAATCAACCACATGTCGTATAATTGAGGATATGTTATCCCCCACATGTACCACAAGATGCTGGCGATGCCCAGCGTCGCCACGGCCACGGTTAGCACTACTATGAATATCTTGCGCAGTTCATCAAGCTGGTTGTTGATGCTCTCCACGGTCTCTAACGCATCCCGGAGCCTTAGCACCTTCTCAGCCACGTCGTTCATCATGCCACAACCACCCAGTACCACGACAGTCTGATAATGGTTCCACCAGATAGGCCGACCACTATCAATGCTGGGGTTGGGCCGGCCGCGTCGCTGAGCACATCTACCAAATATGTGGCATTTCCTAGCGTTGAGGCTGAAAGCGAGCCTAAGTAGAGCAGTTTTGCGTCGACGGGTCTCTCTCTGGATAGTTCGAAGGACACCTCGATGACCTTAAATGTTGAGTTGCCAGATATTGAAGGGGGGACTGATTTATACAAGTTTCCATTAATGTTGAGCCACGTATAAGACCAAAGACGCCGCAAGATGAAGCCGTCGAACCTTAATTCCCTAGTTAGGGTTATCTCAATGGGGGGCGGAGATATAAGACCCGCCTCGATCAAGATCTTACTGCCGTTATTAAGAATAACCAGCGCCGAGCCTCTAGTAACCTCAAGTCTCACATCTAATCTATACTTAACGTTTGGCAGAGAATCGACGATCAACGCATATGCATCGCTCTTATTAAGCAACACGTATTCAAACCCGGGTCGACTTAGGCTATTAGCCTTAATGTTGAGATCCACGAATTTAATTTCAAGTAGTAGTACAAACACCAGCACCACTATGGCGGACCTGGTCAATACACTTCTCCACTTGGCTTTATCGATCCTAATCACGGTTCATCCACTGGCTGGTGTAAAAAACGCTTACTCCCTCAGGGGGAGTCCTCATCGGCTAGCCGCATAGGCGGAGCCCGACCTTCTGCGCCGATGGCGGGCTCATCTGCACGCGGCGGTAGTCGGCGCCGCGGGTATGCACTCCGCAACTCCTGTTTCAGAGAGGGCTCGGGCTTTTGAAGGTGTTGCCGGCGTCTCTACGGCGGCAGACGGGACGTCGTCATCTACACCTCAGCGCGGCGCTCCGCGGGCCGTGGAGGAGGGTTGCCGGCCCCGCCGATGTGGAATAAGTTTTTAATGTCAGTACGGTGGGCCCCTCGTGTTGGGGGCTGTCAAGTTCAGGGTGGAGCGGCGCGTCGGCGACGCGGAGGCCGTCTGGCGCCGCCTCTCTAGGCTGGAGGACATGCCCAAGTACTGGGGCGGCCATAGGCGGGTCGAGGTGCTCGGCGTCAACTCCGGCAGATACTCCCTCAGGATAACCTTCGCCTTCCCCGGACCCCTCAACGTGGGGTACGCCGAGGCGGCCGTCGACGAGGCTAGGCGGGAGGTTTTGCTGAACTACGTCAAAGGCCCCTTCAGAGGCGTCGTGAAGAACTACGTCTCCGGCGGCGTCCTCGTCAGCGATTGGGATGTCGCAATCAACGCCTTGCTCATCCCCCTCAAGCCTTGGATATCCTCCCACTTCCGCAAGGGCGCCGAACGCGCCCTCGAAAGGCTCGCAAGCCCGTAGCGGCCCCGCCCGGCGCCTCCCTCTCGGGGGTGCTGTGAACCGCCTTGGCGAGACCATACAAGGGCTCCCCCGGCCCAGATGAGAGACTTAATGGGTGCATCTTGGCGCTCCATCCTGGCGGCGGCCCGTATTACACCCGCGGGATTCTCAGTTCTAAAAGCACCTACATCAACCAAAAACCAGCCCAAGGCTTAGCCAAACAGAATGAGGACGGCGATGGGCCGCACGGCGGCCGCGGTCAAGATCTGAAACCCATTGGTCAGCAGTAAATGTGCAGAAGCCTAGCTGATCGTAGACGCACGTAGCACGTACGCGTGGATAAGGAGGGAGAGACGATAGGC
>WYEI01000262.1 GCA_009903905.1 Pyrobaculum sp.
CTGAGACACCGCGTCAAGCAGACGCCGTTTAGAAAGATCTTGAGGGCGGTAGAGGAAAAGGCGAGGGAGGTCGGCTCCGCGGTCTTCTACGTCTCCAGCTTTAGAAACAGCCGGGTGTGTCCAATCCACTTCGCCTTGCTGAAAAACGGCGGCGGTTGGCATACTTTGCACTGCCCCAGCGGCCACGTCGTGGATAGAGACGCGGCGGCGGTGATGAACATGTTGTGGAAAACCACCCCCACAGGGTGGGTGAAAGGCGTCTGGTGGGACGTGAAAGAGGCGAGAAAGAGGCTGAAAAAGGGGATCGTGCCGAGGGAAGCTGTGAGGAAGACGAATCACATCATTCCGCGGCCCGTTGTACACGCCGTCTGGACCTCGCTCATGGCGCTGAAGGCCAGCTCCCAGTGGCCCGCGGTGCTGGCCCGGGCCGCCCCCATGACCCCCGCCCAAGGCGCCGATGAAGGCGGGGCGAGGGCACCTCCCCACGGGGCACCCGCCCTCGGGGAGGAGGTCGGATGATTATCCCTTCTATCGATATAGAGGGGGGCAGGGCGGTCAAGAGGGTGATGGGGAGGAGGGGGCAGTACGTATTTGTGGGGGATCCCCTCGCCTTGGCTGAGCGATTTAAGAAAGCGCCGCTGGTTCACGTCGTAGATCTTGACGGGGCTGAGGCGGGCAGGCCGGTCAACGTGGCCGTGGTTGAGAATGTGGTGGAGGTCCTAGGCGGACGTTGTCAATTAGGCGGCGGCATCAGGTCAGAGGAGGCGCTGAGGTGGGCTCTCTCCATATGCCGGGTGGCGGTGGTGGGCACAATGCCTTTTAAACAGCCGGAGCTCTTCCAGATGTTGGCGGCTAAATATGGAGACCGCCTCGCCGCCTCGCTAGACGTGAGGCAAGGCCGGGTGGCGGTGGAGGGCTGGAGAGAAGCCGCGGCGTCTGTAGAAGAGGCGCTAAACATCTTAAGACGCTTTGGTAAACTCGCCGCAGTTATAGTCACAGCGGTAGACGTGGAGGGCACCGGGGTGGGCTTCGTAGGCTTCGACGTGGCTCCGCTGAGAGATGTGGCGGAGAGGATATACTACGCAGGTGGGATAAAAAGTTGCCACGACGTCCAAACAGCCCTGAACGCCGGCTTCGACGGCGTAATCGTCGGCTATGCGCTGTATAGGGGAGACTTGAGAAACTGCGCCGACTTTTAACTATAAAATAGTGCTTGTGTTGTCTTCGTCGGGTGTGGCGTTTTTAAAAGAGCAGTTGGCCGTGGTCAGCCTTTCACGACGCCGATGGGCCTCTGCCTGACGACTTTTCTGGCGAAGCCTACTTGGTGCGCGGTCTCGACCACGCGGTCTACGTCTTTGTAGGCCCAGGGGGCTTCCTCTGAGATGACCTCGGTTTCGGCGCTTCTCACGATGATGCCTTTCTTGGCCATTTCCTCCTGCACCTTGTGCGGCGGGTACATCCTTATGGCGGCTTCTCTGCTGAGGACGCGGCCTGCGCCGTGCGGCGCCGTGCCGAAGGTGAGCTTCATGGCCTCCGGCGTGCCCACCAATATCCAGGAGGCTGTACCCATGCTGCCCGGGATGAGGACGGGTTGTCCTATTTCTCTGTATTTAGCCGGTATCTCGGGCCTGCCAGGCGGGAAGGCCCTCGTGGCGCCTTTGCGGTGGACCCAGACCTTCCTCACGGTGCCCTTATCATCGACTACGTGTTCCTCCAGCTTGGCGATGTTGTGGGCCACGTCGTATACCAGCTCGAGACCGACCTTCTCTATGGAGCCGAAGACCTTCTTGAAGGCCTCCCTGACCCAGTGCATTATTATGTGTCTGTTTGTCCAGGCGAAGTTGGCGGCGGAGGCCATGGCCTTTATGTAGTCCTCAGCCACCTTGTCCTTCAGCGGCGCCGCCGCGAGCTCCCTGTCGGGGAGGTTGAGGCCCCACCTCCTCATGTTCCTCTCCATGATCAGTAGGTAGTCTGTGGCGACCTGGTGCCCGAAGCCCCGGCTGCCTGTGTGTATCATGACCACCACCTGGCCCTCCCGCTCTATGCCGAAGGTCTTGGCGGCCTTCTCGTCAAATATCTTGTCCACCACTTGGATCTCTAGGAAGTGGTTGCCGGAGCCCAGCGTGCCGAGCTGATCCCTCCCGCGGGCCTTGGCCTTCTCGCTGACCTTTGAGGGGTCCGCCAGCTTCCAGGAGCCCCGCTCCTCTATGTACTCCATGTCCTCGGCCCATCCGTAGCCCTTCTGCACGGCCCACTCCACGCCCTCGGCCAGCGCCCTCTCGAACTCCCCTGGCGACAGCCTGAGGTGGCCTGTGCCGCCCACGCCTGGAGGCACCAGGCGGAAGATGGCGTCCACCAGCTCCTTAAGCTTGGGCCTCACCTCCTCCTCCGTGAGGTTTGTCCTAAGGACGCGGACGCCGCAGTTGATGTCGTAGCCGATGCCGCCCGGCGAGATAACGCCTTCCTCTGCGTCTATGGCGGCGACGCCGCCGATGGGGAAGCCGTAGCCCTGGTGGCCGTCGGGCAGGATGATGCTGTATTTGTATATGCCGGGGAGGCAGCCGACGTTTATGCCCTGTTCGATGGTCATGTCGGCCTTCATCTTCTCCAGGAGGGCATTGTCTGCGTAGATCCTCACGGGTACCTTCTGGCAGGGCTTGACGCCGGGCGGTATCTCCCAGACGTAGTCATTTACCTTGTTAATAGGGATATTCCTCATAGACGAGACGTTGTATGCACTTAAAAAGTTTTGGGCGGCGTAAGGGTTATAAACCGGGGCTTGACTAGACGCGAGCCGGGACTGCGCCGGGTGAGGGCGGCATGTGTCGCGCTGTGAGGCCGGCGGGGCACCGCCCCGTGTTAATTTAAATACATGGCCACTGTATACCATGAGAGGCGCGGTTGTGAGCATCCAGGTGGCCATCCTTATGGCTGTTATATTGACGATAGCCATCGCCGTGGCTGGATACCTCTACACCACGTTCTACTCCTCCCTGCAGTACACCTACGTCGCGGTTACGCAGGCCTACGCCTACCCCCGAGACGGCGGTACTGAGGTTAAGCTGTGTTTCATGGTGGGCGGCTCCGGGGGGCTGAAGATCGTGAGCGTGGAGCTGAACGGGAAGGAGACGTCGGGGGTGACCGTCGTCGTGAGGGGGCGCGAGATGTCTGAGGTGAAGGCCGGCGATGCAGGGTACGTGAAGGCCTTCTTTCCTGGGCTCCAGCTGGCGCCGGGGCAGATGGCGGTGGGCCGCGTGGTGACGTTGCAGGGGTTCAGCTTCCTCTTCACGCCGCAGGTCTCAAACACAGAGGGGGTCTGCCCGGGGGAGTAATTTATCTACATCTTTTTTCCTCCATGGGGCCGGAGGATTTAGCAAAGCTCGTGTTGGTGTCGGGCCCCGACGCAGGCGGGGGCCGTGTACTTTTCACAGCCACTAGGATAAGCCTGGAGCAGAACAGGTACGAGTCTTCGGTATGGGTATACGAGGGGTAAACTGTGTCGTGTACATAGACGTTGAGAAAAAGAGGAGATTACCACGGGGACAGTTCATTACATTATAATTGGTCACAGCGCCTCATGGATAAGGTTGAAAAGATCTCGGAGAGATACAAAATTTACCTAGGCGTGAAAGACGTCAAGTTGGTGGTGAGACCATACAAGACTAGGACTGCCTTCACGAAGTTAAGTTCGCCGTCTACCATCTACCTAAATGAACACCTAATCGACGACGAGGAGGTTGTTAAATACCTAATCATCCGCGAGTTGATACACATAAGTCTCCACATGTACCCTCCGATGAGGTACACCGGCGGCCTGTCCTACGCGGAGAAGTTCGACAACATTCTGCACTTCTATACCAAAGGAGAAGGTTGAGGAGATTAGGGAAAAGATGGTGAAAAACTGATAAAGGTGAACCGGAGGCTTCAGTGACCTCTTTTTTCTCCTCATCTTTTTATGGGGCCTTCCAGCGCCGCCTCATGCTCCGCGGCTGAGGCAAAGAGCTCCTCCGGAGGGATGCCTAGCCTCTGTCGTGGACGAAAGAAGAGGAAAAAGAGGCTTATCCGCCTGCAGGTACATCCCTAGGGATTCGCTCACAGGTTTAATCACTCCTGTGAGGAAAAAACTGCAGGGAAGTACCTGCAGGTGTTGGCGCCTCAGACCTTTTCGCCACACAGCGGGACGACCTCTGCGGTCAGCTCCACGTGGTATAACCTGGCAGGTATAATTACTCCTGTGGGTCTGTATCTGCAGTCTTTACCTGTGGAGAGAAGGCTTATATAGCAAAGCAAAAGAAGAGACATGGATAAAATTGCGACTGTTATGTCGTTTGACGCGTTATGGAGTTGAACAAAATTAAACAACGTCTAGAGCTTGCGCTGAGGCCCGCCGAGCCGCCGACCTTAGAGGAGGTGCTTGAGGAGGTTTCTAGACGCGGCGTTCTGCGGGGGCCTGTGGACTGGGTATTCCTGGGCTGGATGCTGTACGTCGAATACGCGGCGCAGAAGATCGCCGAGACGTTTCAGCTCTCGGAGGGGGAGAGGAGCCAGCTCCTTGACTTCAGAGACACGCTGAAACGGCTTCTGCTGGAGGCGCAGAGGCAGGCAAAGGCTAAGCTGACGATACTGCACAAAGCCGTTTCGGAGGGCACGTACAGGGTGGAGGGGAAGAGGCTGTACGCGCCGGACGGGACGTGGATACATCTGGGCAAAACCACGTATATTCCTATTCACGGCGTAAGCGCCTCGGCGCGTTTTCCCGACGTGTTGAAGCTTCCGCGTGAGCAGCTTGAACCGCTTCAGATAGGTTGGAGGGCAAGCGATGAAGGTAGCGTGAAGATCCGGCCCGTCATGAGCACTACACAGCCTTGGCAAGTATTTGCTTGGGTTACGACGAGATATGGGGAGCTCCATATGCACGTAACCTCGGCCAACTTGACAAACGAGGGGGTGAGCATATTGATACGAAGCACCGCAAGAAGTTGGAGACAGAAGTGGAGCAAGGACGGGGCCATAGATTTGGTGGTGACACACCTCAGACACGGCGAGTGGGCGTCCTTCCTGACTATGTGGCTGGGAGATGGTGAGACTAAACGGAGGGAAGTGTTGCACGGCAAGTACCGGCTTATTATTGTAACTAAGGAGCCTTGGAGGTTGGGCAAAAGCATAGATGCGAGAAAGGCCCTCGTAGCCTCCGGCAGAGAGGCGTTTGAGAGACTTAGAGAGACAGCGGGCGCGTACGGCGAACTGCTTGATCTGCTGAAGGCTCACAAGTGGATCTACATAAAGCTGGCCACAGACGACGGCTTTAGAGCCAGGCTGAAGACGAGGAAGAGGAGTATAGACGTCCTTAGAGAGATGTATAGGCACAACAATGGCGAAACTCCCACGGAACAGTTTTCAGAGACAGACGGGCAGAGGATAGGAGCAGTGGTCGTAGCAGGTATTGTGATGTATCTCAGACTGAAGAATGGTAAAGGTGGTTCGCTCATAGCCAGTCGCTCTGTCCGCGATGTCGGAAAGGCGCTTGCCATCGCCGAAAGGCTTGAATTTGCCGGGCTGAGACCCAACATTGTAAAATCTGGCTCCTTCTATATGGTGTACATTTCCACCGCAGACCTCCTAAAGCTTGCAGAGAAAGATGACACGGTCAGAAGAGCCGTAGCACTGTACCTTGCCGAAAAGGTGAAGAACGGCACGCCGAGGCAGAGGGAGATCGCCGAAAAGTTTCTAAAGAGGAACTCCCTTTTTTCCCAATACCTTTCCGCATCCTTAAAGCCAACATCGCCATGAATAGGCTAATATTGAATCTATTGAATCAAAACGCTGAGCATGGTCTATACGTGGAACTAGCAACAGTCAACATGGGAATTTGCTTAGATCTCAGGCTACACAGACGATAGCTAGAGGGTGGATCGACCGGGACTTGAACCAGGGTCGTCCGCACGCCAGGCAGACATCCTTCCGCTAGACTACCAACTCCGCCGTTTTGTTACTCTGTGTTTATTTTTTCATCCCACCAACTTGGCAGACGCTGTGCGTCGCCTCCCCGCTGGCTCTAGAACGGGCCGCTGAAGACGAGGACCACAGAACCGCCCGATGGGCGGGTGGTCCGGGGTTCGGGTTTCCGGGAGGGTCCTCTTGCCGGGGCCTTTCGACATTGCGGCTAAGGCGTCTAGTATAGGGGTTGCCTTCCTCTCGAGGAGGAGTTCGGGGAGAGGGTGTCGGTCTGTGGGTTGGTACGGGACTACAGGCTTTGGCGATACCTCGTAAGGGACCAGACATGTTGCACCTCTTGGAGGGGAAGAGAACGGTGTCTAAAGAAAAGCCCTCTATACCTCGCCAAGAGGGTCGAGACGCTCACCTTGATTATACACTCCATAGAGGACTACGGGACGCGGCTTGACAAAGCTCTGCCTTTCTTCACAGCCCTTAAGCTCCACGGCGTGGAGACTAAGCCCGGAGAAGACGAGCTCACCTTGAAGGGGAAGCCTTGACGCCGGGTGGAGAACTTTTAAGAGATCCTCAACTGGCTGGAAAGGTATGTACCGCAGAGTTAAACTGGTGCTGGACAACGGCGACGTCTTCGAAGGAGTGTTGATCCCGCCGACGCAGTTCAGCGAACCAGACGTGGTGGTGGTGAAGCTTAGAAACGGCTACAACGTGGGGTTTAGGAGGGGCAGGGTCAAGGAGGTGGTGGACCTGGGAGAGGTGCAGTCCCCGGAGGCCGCGGGGCGTGACCTGCCGAGGGTGGAGGGGGAGAAGGTGTGGCTTCTGGCGACTGGGGGCACCATCTTGTCCCGGGTTGACTACGTGACCGGCGGCGTCTACCCCACCCTAAGCGTGGAGTACCTCTTTGAGGTGCTGGGCGGCTTGGAGGCGCCTATAGAGGCTGAGCAGGTCGCGGCGAAGTTCAGCGAAGACATGACCCCCTCCGTGTGGTCCCAGATAGCGGCTAGGGTGGGGGAGGCCCTCCAGAGAGGGGCGCGGGGCGTGGTGGTTCTCCACGGCACAGACACCATGCACTACACCGCGGCAGCCCTGGCCTTCGCCTTCAGAAGCGCGCCGGGGCCCATAGCGCTGGTGGGGGCGCAGAGGTCGAGTGACAGGCCCTCCACAGACGCCGTCCTCAACCTAAAGGCCGCAATCGCGGTGGCGGCCAGGGCGCCCTTTGCCGAGTCTGTCGTCGTTATGCACAAGGCCAGTAGCGACAGCGTAATAGCAGTGCATAGGGGGACCAGGGTTAGGAAGATGCACACCTCCAGGCGCGACGCCTTCCAGTCCATAAACGCGGCGCCGATTGCTGAGTACCACCCGGAGAAGGACCTGCTTCAAGTAAACGCGGAGGAGTACAAGGCCAGGGGCCCGCTGGACTACACGACGAAGTTCGAGGAGGCCGTGGCGCTGGTCAAGTTCTTCCCAGGGATGCACCCCTGCCTCCTGGAGGTTCTACTCGACGTGGGGATCAAGGGGGTCGTCATGGAGGGGACCGGCTTCGGCCACGTGGGCGAGTACCTCCTGCCCTCCATCAAGAAGCTCGTAGATGCGGGGGTCGTCATCGCCATGACGAGCCAGACCATATACGGCAGGACAAACCTCTACGTGTACAGGAGGGGCCGCGAGCTCCTCTCGCTTGGCGTCGTGCCGCTTGAGGACATGTTGCCCGAGGCGGCGTACGCCAAGATGAGCTGGGCCCTGGCCAACTTCAGGAGGGAGGATGTCCCAGCCGTGTTGAGGACGCCTCATGCGTATGAGATAAGCCCTAGGTCGGACCCGCTGGTCTTCGGCGTGCCATGACGGATCTGCTGGCTGTGGCAGATACGCTCTGTAAGACGCCTAGGGTGGGCTGGCTCCAGCGAGGCGTGGGAGATGCCGAGACCGTCTGCGCACACTCCCTCCTCGTCATTTTGCTGGCGGGGGAGATCGCGGCGAGGCTAAATGCGGAGGGGGCAGACGTGGACTTGGCCGAGGTGCTTGCAGTGGCGGCCGTCCACGACTTGGCGGAGGCGGTTCTGGGGCATCCGGGCAGGGAGGTGCGGGATAGACTGCGGTGGGAGGAGGTGGAGGAAGATGTGTTTAGAAGGGAGTTCCCGCACCTCGCGGAGCTGTTTCGGTGGTACCGCTACGAGACAAACACGGTGGGGCGGATCGTGGCCTTCGCCGACAAGCTCGCCACATTAATAAGGGCGTGCCGCTACAGGCAACTGGGGCATCACACCGACGACTTAATAAGAGGCCTCCACAAGAAGCTCCTGGCATACGACGACCTCGCGCATCTGCTCGATTACTACCTGACGCAGTACTGCCCAGGCCTCACCCCCTAGCCTCGTCAAGGTGCTCGACCCTGACGGTTTCTTGACGGTACGGCATTATGAAGGATTTGCCGAGGGGATCCTCCACGACTAGGGTGAAGCCGCCTTCTTCTATTTTCCTATGAACCCTCTCAATGAATCGTTCAACTTCCTCTGCTGTTTCGGGCTGTAGTAGCTTCAGTCTCTCCGCGTAGTCGATGACTTTGTACATGAACCCCTCCACAGTGGTGATGAAGCTCTCGGCTTGTGTCCCTGGCTCGAGGGAGAAGCCGAGGTCCGGCGAGTGGATGATGCCTGTTTTGCTTCTAATTAGGAAGGACTTGGCCACGTCTAGGCCGTCCTTCGCTGTGAATATGACGCGGGTGGGCCGCCCCACCTCTGCGTATTCTACGTCAAAAAGCCTGTAGCCGCAGGCGGAGCAGTACCCGCTCTGTATCAGCACGTTGCCGAAGAAGGGGGTTTCGTAGAGAAGCTCCACGTATCTGAAGGTCTTGGAGCCGCAGACCGGGCACGTCACCTCTCCGCTGAAGACTACGGTCACGGCGGGGGCGGGGCAATAATTTAAAAACATGTCGATATTGCCGCCCATGGACAAGTTCGACGTTGCCGTCGGCTTCGCCGTGCTTATCTTCATATCGCTGGTACTCAGCGGGCTCTGGTCCATCTTCGACCCAGCCAGGCCCTTCTGCAACACGCTTCTGGGCTTCGTCATACTGGGCGTCCTCGCGGGGGGCTCCCTCCTGCTCGCCAGGTGGTACAAGTCCCTTGAGACAATAGGCGCCGCGTTGACGGTGCTCTATCTCATTGCCATGTGGATAGTCTTCGCCAGCCCAGGCGTGTTGCAGTACTGCTAGTGAGCTCAAGCCAACCCCGGGTACCCGGGCTGTGAGCCCCCAGGCGGCGGCAGAAGGTACTGACAGTACATTAACTTTATAAATCTCGGACACGGCGTGCCTATGCCTACAAGAAGCGAAAAGAAGAAGAGGCGCGGAAAAATTTTCATAATAGCGCTGGCCGCTCTCATATTTGCCGAGACGGGCTACATTCTGGGAACTACAGGCATTGGCCACATCATCTTCGGACCTGGAGGCGCCGCATCTGTAGACTTCTCCGCTGTTCTGTCTGCCTCTGAGGCGTATGTGTTCTTCAACGGTACGGTGACTAGAGGCAGGCCTGAGTATTACCGTGACGCCTATGTCTACGTGGTGGCTTACACCCCCGGCGTCTCTCTCCCAAACGCCGTGGTTATGAAACTGACATTCGACGCCGCTGAGAGACCTGTCTACGTGTTGCCAATACCCCGGACAAGTGGTGTCATCGCCCCACAGGACTTTGCAGACGTCTTGCCTGACAATGCAAAAAACCCCGTGGTGTTATTGATATATCCCATGGATAAAATAAGCCTCGTAGAAGGATGGGTCCAGGGCATAAAAGATCTGCCACAAGGCTTCTACATAAGGATTCATCTTGTAGAGGGTAAGCCTGTGAGTGCTGTATCTATCGCCTAGGGCTCCACAGAGGTGCAGTTCTCTGGGGCTCCGCCTCTTGCGATTATCTCGAGGGATTCTCTGTCAGATATTGAACAGTAGAACACGGGGGTTCCCAGAGCCGCTATGGCCAATCC
>WYEI01000149.1 GCA_009903905.1 Pyrobaculum sp.
AGTATTCTAAACAACAAACCACAAAGCGCAGGCACCAAACCTTCCACGGCCCGTCGTCCCGAGCCGCCTCGCTACGGCGCCCGCGAGCTCTATATATAGCGCATGTAGCATACGACCTCTACCCTGCCGCCGCTTCCGCGGCAAGTCTCTTGGCGTCTGCCTCCTATCCCAGGAGCATCAGCCGCGTTTTGACAAGCGCCGCTAAAAGTCATCGTATAATCGGCGTGTCTGTCGATTGGAACTGGAGCTTGTTGTTGCGCAGATATACGTTGTAGTTAACGCCGGCGCCGCCCCTCCACAGCGGCCTTGAGAGGATCATCGCCCCCCTCCATCTAGTGCGCCTCCACGCCCGCTGCTCAAGAAGCTGTTTGACGAAGGTGACCTTCCCGGCGCCGGGCGGCCACACCACGACCACAGACCCCAGCCGCCTCCACAACCCTAAGCTCGTAGAGACGGCGGAAAAGCAAGACCACAAAACTACACGGAGACATGGTAAAAAGATTACGCCAACGACCAGCCCCTCACCCCGCCGGGGAGGCGCTTTCAGTCGAATAAAACATATGTCTCGTCCTCAGAGACGTCAGCTTGAGGACACTGAAACCCCCACCTGAAGACATGGCCGCTAACTCAGGCATAGAATTTTAATACTAAAGTAATACTACTGTACGTGAATGTTGCGTTTGACGCTTATAAGGCTGATCTGATTCGGTATGTACTGCGGCGTGGGCCTATGGCCCGCACTAAGCTCATGAAGCTTCTGTTCCTCATCGACAGGGAACTATATCGGAGGTTTGGCTCTACGGTGTTCCGCTGGAAGATGTACAAATACGGCCCCTTCTCCCGCGAGGTGCTGGACGTCCTCGACGACATGGAGATAGACGGCTTCGTGGTGGCCAGAGCCGAAGAAGACGCCATAATCTACGAACTCGTCTCAACCGCCTCCGCCGAGTTGCCGCAGGGCGTGAAGGAGGTAGCTGACCAGATCCTCGAGACATGGGCACGCCGAAGCCTCGACGAACTCCTCACGTATGTATACAACCTAGATGATGTGAAGGAGACATGGCCGGGGAAGCCGCTGTTGCGGTAGGACTCGGCGCCTTTGTGGAGGAGTACTCGACGCAACGCGTCAATGAGCTCATCCATCTGTACCGAAGGTTGCAGGAGCTCAGACGGAGGATACTGCAGGAGGTTGAGGAGAAAACGGGGGCGGACGTTGCCGAAGTAATCCCCAACATCGCCACAGCAATACGGCGGTACGCGACGGAGATAGAGGAGGTCCTGGCGGAGCTCAGGCGGCTAGGCGCAGACCCCATGAAGGCCAGCCTCGAAAGCGTCGTGGAGGAGTACGCCGAGGTTCTGCGGCTAGACATACCGGTCGGCGGCGGCAAAACTCTGGAGGATCTCCTCTACGAAAGCCGGGACGAGGTTTTGGACAAGCTCCACGAGATAATGATGGCGCTGTACATGGAATACGTAGAGATAAACGAGACGTGCGACCGCGGGTGCCCGCCCGAGGCGGCACAGAAGCTGGAAAAACTAGCAACGCTGGAGCTAGCTACGTACATCATCTACAAGCTATTCCAAAGACAGAAAATCGACAAGAAAACCGCCGTTGTAGCACTTAACGAAATAGTGGACGAGATACTCTCTGGATGATCAAACTTCTAGACGTTGGATATCTTATAAACTGCAGACACAAAATAAAGCAGGAGGACAAGCTAGTTGTTACAAGCTGCGTTTTAAAAGTGATAAGGCACAAAATCAAAAAAGGATTACACCTTTTCCTTGAAAAATTTGAAATAATAAGAGATTTCGTCAAAAATTACTATTCGACTAAAACCGGCAAAAGGCGGCGAAGAAGCCCGAAGAAAATAGCCGAAGAGATGGTCCAGCTCCTAGAGCTCAAGGGCTACGCCGATGTCGCGTTTCTATTTAGGGTCATCACCCAGTATCACATAAGGGACCTAGAAGAACACGCCGAAAAGACATTGCTACAGCTATCGTCTAAAGTATCGCCAATAAACTACATAGTCTACCTACGCAACTACTTTAAAAAGCAGAACAACTACGTAGTGTTCCCAGATAAAGTAGTAGATTCAATAAGAAAAGAACTACAACAAAACAATATAGAGATCCCAGAAATAGACGATAGAGAACTATGGCTAGACCTAGATTCAGGAACCGACAGGGAGGACAGATACCAACTGCTCTGCATAGAAAAGTACATGCGAAACAACGGCATCCCCGAGGCCCGCTTCCTCACAACAGACCACAGACTACCTGATACGGCGCAATCCTTTGAAAACATCAAAGTCGAGGTAGTCGACTGCCAAGCTTAGCCGGTCGCAGCTGCAAGCGAGTTGTCCTCTAGCTGACCTCCTCCCCTAGGCAGGTGTTCCCTTTGAGCGGTTCACATGCACTCTCGCCTGGCCTTCAACGGCCCATCGGGCCAGAGTCATGGCCACCCGGGCCAGCACCGCGGGTCATCCATCCCCAGCAGGAACCTACTGTAGAAACGTCTATCTTTAAAAACCCCCGACCTGAAGGGCGAGGCTTTCGCCTGCTGTAACTGATGTTGACGACGCAACACGTTGCTACAATCCAGTTAATGCCGTCTCTACAGCCGTCAACATGTCTCGATTAGGTCGAGATGCGAACATCTCCCGCTGAGGATCCACTACACTTCTTTTAAAACTTTATTTTATTATTCTCTATGGTTCCCTCACCTATCATCATTTGCTCGGGGTGGGTTAAGGGCTATCCCCCCACTTGTCTGCGACTTGCGACGGCATGCTATGAGGACTGGTCTCAGGTTCTGCCCTAGGTGCGGCACCGTCATGGTGCCAAATAAGAGGGGTGTCTCTCTTTTTTTCTACTGCCCTAAGTGTGGGTTTGAGGAGGATGTTTCAGCCGTCGTGGAGCCGGGCAGGAGGCCTGTCCTTAGGCCCATAGAGGCGAGGTGCCCCAGATGCGGAGGCGCGCTGACGGTGAGGACCTCGTACAACCTTACATTTACCTACTGCAGAAACTGCGGCCACATCACCGCCACCTACAGCCCGCCCGCGGTGAGGCTACCTGTGGAGCGGCGCGTGCTCGTACCCTGGCTTAAAAACGCCGTGGTTAGGGCTGCCCAGAACAAGGTGGAGATCGGTAGCGGAGAGCTTGTGGATGTGGAGCCGGAGGGTGGGGGAGATGTCGACGTGTTGACCCTCCGCGTGTCGATCCAACGAAACTACGCAGAATCTCTAAGGCCTCTCGACTCGGTGTTTTACGCCAACGAGCTTACTATAGTCAAAGACGAGCTCAAGGCCAAGGACTGCTCGGGCGAGGTCTGCCACGGCTATCTACGTGTTGCCGCCAAGCCGAGGCGGCATCCCCCCGCCGGGAGGCTCCACCTAGCTGAACCCACCATGCTCTACGAGTCGGCGCTCCGCATCCTAGAGGAAAATAAATGCACGTTGCACGGAGTCGTGGCGGAGGCACCTCGGTGTAGCCCACCTCCTGCAACCGTGATCTCCATTAGGAAGCGCTGGAACCTGGACAAGTGGCAGATGGAGGCGTTGAGGCGGGCGCTGTCCCTCCCGCCGTACGGCTTCCTCGCCGTTGAGGGGCCTCCCGGCACAGGCAAGACGTCGGTAATCGCCGCGGCGGCGTGCGAGATAGCCATGGCGGGCGGCCGGGTGCTCATTACGTCGCTTACAAATGTGGCTGTGGATAATGCCATCGAGAGGATCCTCGAGTTCTGCGGATTTGAGATTGGGAAATACGTCACCAGGATAGGCCACCCGGCCAAGATAAGCCCCACCATAAGGCGGTACGTCGTTGCCGACCTAAGGCGGCAGAGAGAAGGCGGCTTGGAGGCCCTCCTGCGCGAGGCCAGGGTGTTCGGCATGACCATGGCCAAGCTCGCCTCTCTAGACCTGTTCTATGGGCTAGACAAAAGGCTTAAAGGCGGCTTCGACTACGTGTTTATAGACGAGGCGTCCATGGTGCCGCTGGCTCTCGCAGTGGTCCCCCTCCACTACGGCGTACGGAGGGTGGTGCTAGGCGACTCACGCCAGCTACCGCCTCCGCTTGACGAAGAGGCGGACCCCCAGGCCACTGCGCCGTTGATCGAGGCTATCGAGACGCTGACGAGACCCGTGACGCTTCTGAGACAGAGAAGAGGCGTGAAGGAGATCTTCGCATACCTAAGCGAAGTGTTTTACCAAGGCATGTTGGAACACGGAGTCGAGGCGGCCGAGCCGCTTGAGATACCGCCAAGCGGCGACGCGTTGGACAGTCTGCTGGCACCGGAGCGCCCTCTGGCGTGGATAGACGTAGGGGGGAGCCAGGAATGGATGAAGGTAATGCGGAGCGCCCGCCCCCGCCACTCCGCCTACAACAAGGCGGAGGCCGCACTCGCCGTAGCCCTCTACAAGAGGCTCCACGACGCGGGCCTCGCCGGGAAAACCGCGATAATAACCACATTCAGAGCGCAAGCGCTCCTCGTCTCAAAGGCGGCGGAGCTCTTGAAGCTCGGCAAGCCCTCGGTGGCCTACACCAAAGCGGATGAGGCGTTGCCACTAGGGGAAATAGAAGACCTTCTAGACCTCAGAACAGCGTCCACTGTAGACAGCTACCAGGGACGGGAGAAAGAAATCATAATATACTCCATTGTGGCCCATAGATACCACAAGGCGCTTGACAACTACGCGCGTTTCAACGTAGCGGCGAGCCGCGCCAAGAGAAAACTGATCATCCTCTCGTCGCTTGTGCATGACATAGATCAATTCCCCTGGCTAGACGCCCTACGCAAGAGGGTAACGCCAATCGCGTGGCCCCGCGACCAAACGCCTAAATGGGCGGTGGAGACCGTGGAGACCGCCGCGGCACAACTCAACTCGCCGGACTAATCATTTAGTGCCTCTGAAGCTTTGTGATAAGGTCTCTTCTTGCCGGCCGCGGAGTGGTCGAGGTTGTGTAGTCAGCCCAATGTTAGCGATCGCTTGAGCCTGCTCTCAACAATGCACAACATAGCAACCAGATACATGTCGCTCGATTTTTGTGATTTCATAGACCAAGGGCCTAAAGTAAAACTTTTAGATATGAGATATAGGCCTAAACAATGGTTTGGATGCCTTTCGAGGAGATCGCAAAGGGTAATATCGTAGAGACCCTCTATGCCGCCGATCTGTGGGCTGTCTATACGGGTAGGGCGGCCGAGAGATATGCAGATCCCAACAAGTTCTTCGAAAGAACCTACTTTACCTCGTCGCTTAAGAGCCTCCTCTCGTCGGTGGCGGGAAGACTGTCAGGCGATCCCAACGTCAACCCCATAACTCTCATCCTCACCGGCTTAGGCGGCGGGAAGACCCATTCCCTCATCGCCGCGTATCATCTAGCCAAGAACGGAACTGCGCTTTCAGACTCAGTGACGGCAACTCTGGAGAGGGAGGGAATACGCGTCCCCGCAAACGTCAAACCCATAGTGGTGGTTTTCGACGGCGCGCAAGAAGACCCCAAGTCTATCACTGAGAAATATGGAAACGGCGCATTGTGGAGCTACATATTCGGGCGCCTATACGAAGAGACAGGAGACGCGGAGTTTAGGCGTGCGCTGGAGACCTACGTAGATGTGTACCCCGGCGCCGAGAAGATCTATGAACTTTTTGAGCGCCTAGAGGCGGCCGGCCGGCCCCTCGTCTTACTGATAGATGAAACACTAAACTTCCTCAAAAACCTCGACAAAAACCAGCGGGAGAAGACACAGCTCTTCATCCAAAGCCTCACCAAGGCCTTGACTCAGCTGAAGCGTTCGTACATGGCGATGACGCTCCTCGACACAGAAGAGGCGAGGGAAATCGCCGAAGGTCTTAGGGCCGTCGTCCAAAGAATTTCACGAAACGAATCTATGATAACCCCCCAGGAGCTACCTGCGGTAATACGACGCGCCCTGCTTCGCGAGGTGTCCAACGCCCGCGAAGAGGCGAAGAGGCTCTACGACAGATACGAAGAAAATAGACAAAGCCTAGGGAAGAGGTGGGCCCTTGAGACGTTGATAGATCACTATCCAATTCACCCAACCACCATAGAGTTGCTCTCTAAACTCGCCGAAAATGGGGCGATACAGGCTACAAGAGACGTGTTGAGGATACTGGCATGGACGCTCCACGACCTCTACAAGCAGGGAAGAACCACGGCGTTTATACTGCCGGGCGACATACCGATAGAGAGGGAGGAGATACGCCACGCCGTGTTCAAAGATGCGCAGTTCCGCCTCGCCATTGAACAAGACCTCAGAGACGTGGAGGCGCTGGAAAAACTACTCGGCGCAAATTCAGACTGCGGCAAGCTAGTCAAGCGGATCTACAGATCCATCGCCCTAGCCACAGCCGCCTATGGCTACATAAGCGAAAAAGACGTAACCACCTACGTCTACTCGCCAGACCTCTCCGTATCACCCCTCGTAGTGCCCACCTGCGTAAAAGAACACATGACGGGGTACGTGACGCATCTACACGTCTTCACTAAAGAAGACACGCCCTACTACGCCGTGAAAAGCAAAGCCTTCTGGAGAGCAGTCCTAAGGAGAAGAGTAGAGGAACTAAGACAAGAAGACGTCGAAGAAAAGGTCTTACAACTCATAAAGAGAAAGGTAGAAAGATACGTCAAACGACTACGAACAAGAGTCTATGTGTGGGAAACGCCGAAAGACGAGCCCGGCCTCGTACTCGTATTTGCAGGCATAAAGAGAGACGGCTCAACAGACGACCCCACGTACATAATTAACAAAAGAGAAGACGGAGGGCCGAGGATATACCAAGGCGCAGTGGTTGTGGCAAAGCCAGACGAAAAGGCGGCAGAACAAGCAATAAGATTTGCCCTAGAGCTAATGGCAATAAAGGAAATCCAAGACAAATACAAGGAATATGGCCTCGACGAGCAAGACCTGCCGGAAATCAAGAAATATGAGGAACAGATAAACGAGCAACTAGACAAGACAGTAGCAAAAGACCTATACACAACTCTTGAATACGCCAAAGGCGAAGGCGTCTACGCCTCCATACCGATCTCTCTAGACCTCTCGCAGGAAAACGTCGAGGAAAAAATAAAAAAGGCTTTGAAAGACGACGGTAAGCTCGCTGAGAAGATAGCGCCTAAGATTCTCCGCGAAGTCGTAGAAAGCCTATACAACAACAGAGGAAGCTGGCCAACCTATAGAGAACTGGTGGAATACTTCGGAGGAAAACTAACAGACGTACCAACCCTCATAAACCCAAAAAGAGACCTCGCCGCATCCATCAGAGAGGGGAACTTCGTGGTGATCAGAGGAGGCATGGCGCTGAGAGAGTACGCAACAATCGAAGACGACGACCAAATAGCCCTCCCGGAAGCAGCACCGCCGCCCCCCGCCCCCGAACCTGCCGACACGGCCACCCCCCGCCCCGTTGTCGCAATACAAACGCCTAAAAGCGCCTATGTCAAGCTCAAAACGCTCCGAGAGCTCGTGGAGAAGTTGTCACAATACGACAAGGTGAGAGTAACGGTTAAACACACTGCAGAGAAAGACGCAGTAGAAGACGCCTCCGCCCTCTTCAAGACGCTCACCGAAAAGCTCCAAAACCTCATCAAGGAGACAAAGATAATCGTAGAGGTAACAGCTGAGGGAGGCGCCAGGGTAGCAAAGGTGGAGCTGGAGACCAACACCTACAAGACTATAGACGCCGTGAGAGAAATCGCGTCGTCTGCAGTGGCCAAATTCTCTAGGTTGGCAAAGATCAGCCTAAACTACACAATCGTATTTGAAGGAGACGGCAAAAAAATCGCCGAAACGTTAAACACGCCCTTCATCCTCGAGCGATTCAAAAAGGTATCCTTCGACGCCACGCTAGAAGAAGTCGTCTAGCTTAGCGCTCGGCTTCATATTTTTCTCGCCGGCGACGACGGGGCACTTAGCCTCAATCACGCCGAGAAGCTCGCGCTCCCTGTTCTCAGCCGCCTGTCTCAACTGCTCCACGTATCTACACACCACGGGCCCCAGCTTAAACCCAAACTCCTCCAACCTCTTCAACGCCTGCTCGGCCCCACCAGAGGCGGCGGCTCTCAACGCGGCGGCCAGCGCATCCACAAGCCTACCCTTTACATTTCCCTTAACCTCCAGAAGCGACAACACGGGGAAGACCGGCTCGTCCTTGGATTCCCGCGGCTTCCCGCAGTACGTCTTGATAAACTCGTCGTGGCTGAAGCCAAGACCAGCCGCAAGCCGCCTCAAGTCGTCGTAAGACGGCTCGCCGTATACGCCCCTCGCGATTAGATACGCAAGCGAGATCCCATCCACTTCGCCGCCCAGAACGCTGTGGGTGAACGCAAGAGCCACTGCTCTCTCCACGAGATCCTCCAGTTTGTCTAGGGGGTAGGGCTGGCCCTCCGGCGTATACAACGGCCAGCACCTACTCACCACCTTAAACCCGGCGCTGTTGGCCGCCATCAACGCATCCACAAGCGAAAGACCAAGTTTTGAATACGCCTCGGCAAAGGCGTCAGCCGCCTCTCTCATAACCTCCTCCGTGAAGCCGGGCTTAACGGTGCAGCCGCTCTCCTGCCTACGCCTAAACACCACCACCATGTTGGAGCGGATGGCGGCCTTGCCCATTACGTGCAGGCTGTGGGGTCTCTCCGACGCGAAGCTCCATAAGGCAGTCACCATGAAGCCGGCGTCGAAGGCGCCTCTAAACATGGCCCTAAGCCCCTCAAAACTCCTATGTCCATACACTACCACTAAGAGCCCGTCCTCCCTAAGGACGTGGCTGAGGTTCTCAAACACAGCCCTAAGCCTACGCTCGAAACACCCCTTGTCACAACCCCGCGTCTTGTTCACCACAATCTCCCTCTCCTTAGGCGCCAGCTCGCCAGAAAACGCCTCCGGGTACAAATCCCCAATAGAAAGACGCATCCACACATAGAAGTAGTCGCTAAGCTCCCCATAGTTCACGTTGCCGTAATAAGGCGGATCCGTCACCACAACATCAAAAACCCCAAGGTCGGCATACAGCGAAGGATCAGACGCATCTCCCAGCAACACCCTCACAGAGTGACCCCTCCTCCTAGCCTCCCCCAACAACTCCACAATCCTACGCACCGCCTTAACAACTCCAGTATTGCCGAAGAGAGCCCAGTCCAATAAACCTGTCTCTTCAGTAATCATGTCGCCCTCGCCGAAGTCCTGACCTACTTGAAAGTTATGTTGATCAAAAGTATTACGTATCACATCTTTATGAGTATTCCACTGGGTCAATGTGGAGTTGTAGTCAAGCAGTTTTCCATGTGCAAGCGCGAGGTATGTGACAACCGCTTTTGCGTATTCGGGATCGTTTGTCTCCTGGAGGATCTTAGCGTAGACCTCACGTATTAGTTGCACGACGGTGGCGTGGACGAGGAGTTGCCGCGCGTTAAAGAGTTTATAGAAGTAGTCAAGCCCCCGACGTAGTAATTCTCTTGTCTTGTCGCCCTCTGGGATTTTTTGGTCTGGGATGTATTTTCCGAGCCACTGGTAGAAGTTTTGTCGCAGGTACTCTGCGGCCCGTTGATATGCTTGTATCATCTCCGGCGTGGGTTCTACATATTTTCCGTTGTCCAGCTTGACTGCGGCTAACACGGCGGGTTGGTATCCGACATCTCCCTTGTCCCATGTCTCCATGGCCTTGGCGTGTATATTTCCCAGCTCCTCTGGGGTTATTATGTGGCCTTTGGGGCATCTAAGCCCCCGCTCGTAGGTCCTTTCTCCCTCGCCTTCTACGATCTTTAGTTTGAAGCTACCGTTGCTGTATTCGACCTTCAGGCCGTAGTCCCTCTTTTCGGAGAGTCTTGTAAATGTGACGGCTGGGATATCTACGCCGTGGATGGGGCATCTGTAGACACGCACCCAGATGTAGCTA
>WYEI01000091.1 GCA_009903905.1 Pyrobaculum sp.
CTTCGTGGTGTTCTTCGTGGAGACGGGCTTATTCAGGCCCACTTAACGATGGTGGTTGTAGATGGCACTTGATCTAACCGTTGCCCATTTAAACAGCAACGGCGTCGCGCATCAATGCCTAAGCGTAAAGCGCCCGATAATCTCGTTGGGGAGACCATCAGTAGGATACTGGATCGCTGCGGTGTTGCAGGTCCGATGAGGGCAACCTACCATAGCTTCGGCAAGAAGATATGGAGCATCGCGCAGAAGCATGGCGACCAATCATTGATTAACGACGCCATTGCCCACTACCAAACCCACTACGGCGCTAACCCAGAAATATTGAAGATTATTACAGAGTCCCTGTTGAAATTAAACTATACAACATAGTTGTGGCACCCCATAGGTCCCAATCTCCGGCGCCTAATCGGCGTGAGAACTTAGAAGCTAAGGCGAATGCACCTAGGCGTTAAGACCTCCTAGGGCTGGAGCTAGCCATAAACCAGAAGATCCAAAGCGGAGGCCAAGAGGTCAAAAACCGGCGAAGAATACCGCAAGCTGCTCTGCATGAGGTTCGAGACGATAGCCCGGCTCTACAACCTAGAGGACTCACCTCTGCCTCTTGAAGCCCACCCTCAACACGAACTCCCTCCCCTTGCCCATGTAGTGGTTGAAGCGGCCTCCACAGCTCCTGCACACGTAGTGAACGACGTGGTACCCTCTCTTCGGCATGTCCCACTCCTTCATCCTCTCCACGTTAGGAGAGCCGCAGTAGGGACACTTCATACATCAACGATATAACAGGAATTATATCAATATCGGTCAGGGTAGCTAGATTTAACGTGCAGAATTATGCGTGGAGACTCTACTTGAGAGGGGAATACCCATCGACGCAGTCAACGAATACTCAGCGGTGGAGAAGGGGCCCGGCCGGCCGCCGCATTGGGAGATGGTGTTTTGGTGGACGCGGAAGCCGCTGGCGGGGGCGAGGGCCGTGGTGGCGGCGTCCCTACTCCCCGCAGAGGCGTACCAGACGCCGGAGCAGTTCCTAAACGACCTCTTCCCCTGCAGGCACGACCGCAAGGCCGTCCACGCCTGCAACCCCTCGCCCCGCCTGGTGAAGATGATGCAGGGCAGGAAGGTGCTGGACCCCTTCGCCGGCTTCGGCTCCATACCGCTGGAAGCCGCCAGGCTAGGCGCCGAGGCCGTGGCCGTGGAGCTCCTCCCCGCGGCATACGTCTTCCTCAAGGCGGTGCTGGAGTTCCCCCGCCGAGTAAAGCCGCAGGACGTGGAGAAGTGGGGCAAGTGGGTGGTGGAGAGGCTGAGGGAAGAAACAAAGGAGCTCTACGACGCCGACATCTACATCGGCACCTGGGAGGTCAAGTGCCCAGTCTGCGGCCGCCACACGCCGCTGGTGGGCAACTGGTGGCTCGCCAGGGTGAAGGGCAAGGAGGGCTACGAACGGCTGGCCTGGATGGAGTGGCGGGACGACCGCGTCGAGGTCCGGGACCTAAACGAGGAATGCAGAAAAGAGGGGAGGGGCCCATGCGACGAGCTGAAGGCCGAGGTCTCGACGAGGGGCGAGGAGGGCGGCTCCGTGGAGTGGCGCGGCAGGAGGTACGCCGTCCCCCTAAAAAATATGGACGCGAGGCGCGAGACGGCGCAGTGCCTATACTGCCGCGCCGAGATAGACCACCGCGTGGTGAACGGCAGGACAGTCAAGGGCAAGAAGAACGAGGGCGACTGGTACGTCAAGTGGGCATTGAGGCAGTGGAACGCCAACTACGAGCGGTACCTAAAAGGCGAGATAACTCTCGACGACCTCAAAAACTCCCCCGCCCGCCCCACCCTACTGGCCAAAGTACGTATAGAAAACGGCGACCTAAAGTTCCAGCCAGCCACACCCCAAGACGTGGAGAAGCTGTGGAAAGCCGCCGAGGAGCTAAGGAAGATGTGGGGAGACCCGGATATACCTATAGAAACTGTAACTCCCTACGGCAATCGATATCTATTTCCAATACTCTATGGCTTTGATAAATGGCTCAAATTATTCAACCCACGTCAGCTTCTCGTCCTTGTCAAGCTGGTGAAGCTCATCAGGGAGGCTGGCCGCCTCGCCGAGGAGGAGAAGCTCAAGGAAGGCGCCAGCGGAGAGGAGGCAAAGAAATACGCCGAGGCCGTAACGACGTACCTAGCAGTAGCACTTTCCAAGCATGTTGACTGGAATTCTATGATGTCTGGGTGGCAATTATCATATCTCATAGCAGCACATACGCTTGCCATGAGGGGAATTGCCATGGTTTGGAATTGGGGGGAGTATTCGCCTCACTCTACCTACAGAGGAACTATATCTGCTATGCTGAAATCGGTGGTTGAGGCAGTCGAATATCTCAATTCTGAATTGACGGGATCCGCAGGAAACGTCAAAGTATTCCTCGACGACGCTACTGAGCTTTCTAGACTTGAGGGGGAGAGGTTTGACGTTGTGGTTACTGATCCGCCGTATGCGGATGATGTGCCTTATGCGGAGCTGAGCGATTTCTACTACGTGTGGCTTAAGCGGGCTCTAAGCGGCGTGGAGGGCGGCGAGTTGCGGCCGCGTTTCCTGCCGGAGGCCTTTTTTGACGAGTTCGGCCTGGAGATACCTACGCAGTGGCAGAGGTTTGCGCCTAGGGAGGTGAGCGAGGACGAGGGTCGGTGGGAGCACTTCGGCATGAAAGTCACATTTGCCGACCTGTTGTCTGGGGCTTTCAGCAACGTGGTTCGGTTTTTGAAGGAGGATGGCCTCCTGGTGGTGTATTACGTGGCTAAGAAGCCGGAGTCCTGGGAGGCCCTTATAGACGCCTTGTGGCGGCGGGGCGGCATGACCCTCGCCGCGGCTTACCCCGTGGAGACCGAGGCGGAGGAGAGCGTGGTGGCTAGGGGGAAGGCGTCTGTGCTGGGGGGCTACGTGTCGGCGTGGAGGAGGCGGGCCGGCGAGAGGCCGCTTGAGCTAGACGCCGCGTGGGAGGCCGCCGTGGCGGAGGTGGCGAGGAGGGTGGAGGGTCGGATGAAGATGGTGAGGGGGAAGAACGGGGCGACGGCGTGGGTGTATTACTATATGGCGGCTTTGGAGTACCTCACGTCTTATTTCCCCGTGCGGATGGGGGGCGTGGAGCTGGACTCGGGGGGTCTGCTCAGGGCGGCGGTGTCGCTTGCCTTCGAGGCGCTTATGAAGGCGGCGGGGGTCAAGCTGGGTGACCGGGCGGGGCATGCCTACCTCGCGCTTAGGATTCTGGAGAGCGAGCGGGGCTACATAGACAGCGACGTCCTCGCCCACGTGGAGCGCATGACCGGCCTGACCCACGTGGAGATGGCGAAGCTGGGCCTCATAAGGGAGGCTGAGACGGGGGGGCCGAGGGTTGCTAAGCGGAAGGTGTTCGAGGTCTTGGCGCCGCGGAGCGACGCCGTGGAAGAGGTGAGGAGAATCTACGCCACGCAGAGGGGCAAGTCGCCTGCGCTGGACTGCCTGCGGCAGATGCAGCTCAACCTGCTGGCCAAGGCCCCCGTCTCCTGCAGCCCCGAGGCTAGGCAGGAGGCTCTGGCCCTCGCCAGGGCGCTGGCGGAGCTGGCCAAGGCGGGCATCCTCGACGAGGACGACCCCGACGTGAAGCTGGCGAGGGCGGCGGCGGGGCTGGAGTGGTGGCGGTGAACCGAAATTGTAATATAGCGGGGGCTATGGCCCTACATGTCTTTTGTGGGGCTTCTCGCCGAGGGGAGGGTCAGCCCGGCGGTCGACGTCTACGAGGTCTATAGGGCTCTCTTCCTTAACGGGAAGCCGGCGCCTCAGCACGAGCTTTACTGCCGGCCGGAGTCCTTCCTGAGGGTGACCTACGCGACGCCGGGGTTTAGGCAGTACGCCGAGGATTTCCTGCGCCGCCTGGCGTCGGGGGAGCCGCAGATCTACCTCCTCCCGGCCCTCTTCGGGGCCGGCAAGTCGCACTTCCTCGCCTTCATCCTGCACATCGTCGCTCTGTATAGGACGTGCAAGGGGAGCGGGGAGTGCGTGAAGAGGCATCTGGCGGAGTTCGGCATAGAGCTCGAGGCGCCCACGATCGAGCGGGTGCCCAACGTGGCGGTCTTCCGCCACGACCGGGAGCCTGAGGCTGTTGCGGCCCAGCTCTGGGGCTCCCGCACGAAGGACGGGCTGAGGGATGCGGTGAGGCGCAACGCGCCGCTTGTGATAATCTTCGACGAGGCTCAGTACTTCGACGAGAAGCCCGGCTTCGTGCCGTGGCTGCAGACACTCGCGGAGGTGGTTTCTGAAAGCCGGGGGGCCTACCTCTTCGTCTCCTACGCCCTCTTCCCGGAGTCCCGCCCGGCGACCGAGGTATCGCCTTCTCTCTCAGTGGTGCAGAGGATGAACCACGTGAAGGTGGCCCTCGACACGGTGAGGAACATCGCCTTGGTCTTCAGGCGGTGGGCCGGCGTCCAGCCCGCCCGCATCGACCTGGCCCCGTTGAGGCAGGTGGTGCGGGATGAGGAGCTTGCGGAGTTCGAGAAGAGGCTTCAAGAGGCCTACCCCTTCAACCCGGTCTTCCTCGACGTGTTGCTTAGGCTGGCCGACGAGTCCGTGGCGGAGCGCACCAAGGTCCAGCTGACGAGGGAGCTTCTGCGCACGCTGTCCCGCGCCTATCTGAACGCGGCGTCGGGCGAGCTGGTGACCTTCGCACACCTCCCCGAGCCGAGGGACCTGCTCATCATCGGGGGGCCCTACGCCGAGTATTGGAGCCGCCTCTTGTCGCTCTATGAAGAAGACGCGAAGAAGGTGGGCGGGAAGGCCGCCGTCTCCGTCCTTAGGCAGGTTCTGCTCGTGACCTTCCTGGCCAGGCTCCTCCCCGTGGCGGTGCTCTACCCGACGGAGGACGACCTGGTGCTGGGGGCCTACAACGGGCGTGACGTGAGGCCTGTGGATGTGAGGGACGTGTTGGCTCGGGTGACCGACGTGGGTCTACACGTGGCGAGGCTGGGGGATAGGTACGTCTACTGGTTCGTCGGGGATGAGGCCTACGCGATTAGGGAGGCCATGAACAAGTTTTCCGACGAGGACGGCATGGAGGTGGTGGCGGATGAGGTGGCCAGCTTGCTGAGGGAGAGGGCCGGCGCCTTCTCGGCGGTCTACATCTCGGGTCCCGGCGAGAAGGCGTTGGGCAAGGTCAGAGTAGTGTCGGCGCGGGACGCTTGGCAGGGGGCGTTGGAGGAGGCGGACAGGTCCGCCCTCGCGGTGGACCTCCAGGAGTTCGGCGTGCCGAGGCGGCGCAACAATCTGTTTGTGGTTAGGCGGGACGACAGGGCGGAGCTCCCCCCAGACGCGAGGGAATTGCTCTCCAGGCTGGTCAACGTCTCCACAATCAGGGAGGGGGCGGTGGCCCTCGGCCAGGTGGTTAAGGCCACTGAGGAGGTTCTGCGCAACCTGCCCATGTATTTCCCGGACCTCCTCGCGGAGGAGGGGGATGAGCGGCTGAGGCGGGAGATGGAGCAGCTCCTCCGCTCTAGGGTCGAGCGTTGGAGGGAGAGGGCCAGGTCATCGCTGAGGAACGTGGCGTATACGTGGCTTCGGAGGGCGGCGGCCGGCTTCGTCGACGTCGGGGCCAAGCGGCTGGATGAGTACCTCGCGGAGGTCGCCAGGCGGAGGACCGACCTTATCTCGCAGGTTGTGAAGTCCCTGTTTGAGGGGGACGTGGTGGAGTGGACTGGCTTCAAGAAGCTGGGCGACCTCTGGAGCTTATATCTCTTCAACGAGCGTCTGCCGGCGGCTCCCATATCCCTGGACGAGTTTGTGGAGGCCGTGCGGGACCACTGCGCCGGGTGCAGATGCCTCTTCGAGGTGGATGGATCGGTGAAGTGGCTTTCTAAGTCGGGTTGCGAGGTCCCGCCTCTGGATAAGGACACGGGGGTGGCGCCGTTGATGTGGCGCGGCCAGCTCCAGGAGTGGGCCGTCGAGGCGTTCCTAGGGCAGCTGGCCCAGCTCTCCACGGGCTCCTCGCGGCTCTATATAGTGTACAGGAGGCCGAGCGGGGAGGAGGTCAAGAGGGCTGTGGACGAGCTCCTGGCTGCGCGGTCCGAGTGGCCGTTTCTCACGGAGGGGAGGGTCGTGGAGGAGGTGCTCCAGAGGGGCATTGAGGTGAGAGTTGACGGGGTGGCTGCGCCGGTGGTGGAGCGGACGCCGGGCTCCAGGCTTGTGGTGGAGGTGGTGGGTACCGACGACCTTTTGTCCGTCAAATACAGGCTTAACGTATGGGCTGAGGAGCGGGAGGAGGGGACGTCGGGGCGGCGCCACGTCTTTGAGGTCGAGGCCCCGGCGGAGCCGGGGGCGTACGCCCTCGAGGTGGAGGGCGTGTTTAGAGACGGGGCGCGGGATAGGAAGACCGTCACGGTTAAGGTGAAGGGGAAATGTAGGAAGGGCGTGACGAAGTTCGAGGTCGGCCCGGGCGACGTGTTGAGGTCCGTCTACGCCGCCTCTGCGCAAGACGCCGAGTCGTTGTTGAACTACTTCGCTGGGAGGGGGCTTGTCTTCGTTTTTGAGGTGGGGGTGAGGAAGGCGGATCCGGAGACGGAGCTCAGCCTGAACGCGAGGTTCACGGTCTCCGGAGCCGAGGCTAGGAACAGGGCTCTTAGGCTTCTGCGCGCGGTGCAGGACGTGTCGCCTGCCGTAGACGCCGCATTTAGGTTCAAGCAGCCGGCGGCCGTGGATGAGGACATGGCGCAGAGGTTCAAGGGGAGGCCCCTCAGATACGAGGTGGAGGTGGAGGAGGAATGCTGATCCGGAGGAGGGGGCCTCGGCGGGTGGCCGTGGTTGCGGCTGAGGGCAGATTCGAGGTGGGGATCCCGCTGGATGAGGTGGCTGGGTTTCTGCGGAGGCTTTGGCCCTGGGAGTTCGGCAGACACGTGGAGGAGGGGGAGGGGGAGCTGGTCTTTAGGGACAGGGTGCCGTTTGAGAGGGCGCTTGTCTACCTCCTGGCGAGGAGGGGCAGGCTCCCGCCCAGCGACGCCGAGTTTCTCGCCGCGTCTCTCCGGCTTCACGAAACGGCGTTGCTTGCAGACGCCTTGCTCTACCGGCTGTGGCTCTGCAGGTCGGAGGGCGGCGATTGCAGGCGGGTGGTAGACGCCTTCGCCAAGATGGCCAAGACGTATCGGGAGGTCCTGCCGTGACCTCCCTAGCAGAGATCCTCAGGTCGGCGGGGAAGGATCTGTACAAACACCAGCTGGATTTCGTGTCCGACGCCCTCTGGCTGAAGCGGCCCCGGGTCCTGCTGGCCGACGACGTGGGCCTCGGCAAGACCATCCAAGCCCTTCTCCTCGTTAAGGCGCTCATGGAGACGGGCCGCGTCAACCACGTCCTCGTGGTGGTGCCCCGCGCCGTGTTTGGGCAGTGGGAGGAGGAGCTCCAGCGGTTCGACATCTCCCATTTCCCCGTGGAGAACCCGGAGTTCCCCATAGGCCACAGGGTCTACCTAGTCACGCTCGACAGGGCGAAGATGCCGGAGTACCTCGATGCGCTGAGCCGCATCCGGTGGGATCTCGTCGTGGTTGACGAGGCGCATAAGATCAGGCTGGGGACGCAGAGGCAACGGCTTTCGCACCTCTGCAAGACGGCGGGCGGCTGCCTCCTCTTGACCGCCACCCCGCACACCGGCGACGAGAGGGACTTCCAGTTCCTCGCGTCTCTGGTCGAGGCGGTGGTCAGGAGGGAGAAGAAGGATGTGGAGGAATACGAGGGGAGGAAGATCTTCCCCTCCATAAAGTACTGGGTGGTGCAGGTGAAGGCCTCTAGGGAGGAGGCGCAGGCCCTCTACGCGGTGCTCAGCCTGCTGAAGGACGCCAAGGTGGAGCCCATAGTGAGGGTCGTGGTCGAGAAGAGGGCCATGTCGAGCCCCGTCTCTTTCTTCAAGACCTTGGGCAGGGTGGTCGGGGGGAGGTGCGACGAGGAGGCCCTTGAGGAGGGGGAGCTCGACGCGTGTATAGGCAACGTGGCGGGCTGGAAGGAGCTGGCCGCGCAGGCGGAGAGGTTCGCCTCAGCCTCTGATAGAAAGCTCAGCGCGCTGAGGAAGCTGGTGGAGACCTTGAGGGGCCACAAAATCCTCGTCTTCACCGAGTACGCCACGACAGCGGAGTACCTCTTCGACGCCTTTGCCTCGAGCTGTAGGGTCGTCGACTCGGGCGACGGCTTCGCGAAGGCCGACTGCGGCCGGCTGGGCGTCATGTACGCCATGTCCCGCGCCAGGGAGAAGATAGACGTGGACCGCGAGGCGGCGCTTCTGGCGGAGAGCCACGAGACGGCCCTCTTCATCTCCACGGACATAATGTCGGAGGGCGTCAACCTGCAGAACTTCGACGTGGTCGTCAACTACGAGGTTGTGTGGAGCCCCACTAGACACGTCCAGCGGGTGGGCAGGATATGGCGGTTCGGCCAGAGGGTAAACACCATATACGTGGTGGACATGGTGTTGAAGACGCCGGCCGCCGAGAGGGACGAGTTCGACATGTACCTATCCCTCCTGGAGAAGCTGTACGAGATCTCCCTCAAGGCGTTGCCTCCCCAGAGCTACGGCGAGTTCAAGGTCTATGAGGTGGCTGAAGACACGTTTAGGAGGGTTCTCGAGGTGGGGTCCGCGGCTTTCCTCACGGAGATGGAGGTGTACGAGGCGGCTGCCGGCGGGCGGCTGGACGCGCTCAGGAAGAAGATCGAGGCCATCATGCGGGAGAGGGAGAAGATCAGGTGGAAGCCCAAGCCGCTGGTGGAGGAGGGGCTGGAGGCCAAGCTGGGGCCTCTGTCGAGGAGGCGGGTGGAGCCCGGCGGGGGGTACTACGTGGCCTACGTCGAGTATCTAGCCGACGGCGCGCCGCTGTATAGGGAGCGCGTGTTGGCGCGTCTGGCGTCTCCGCTCAGCCGAAGCAGGGAGGTGCCGGAGGCTCTCTACCGCGAGGCGGAGGTGCCGTGGGACGCCGTGGAGGAGGAGCGCGGCGAGGTGAGGGAAGACGAGCGGAGCCAGTTGGAGCGGAAGATCCACGGGGAGGTTTGGCTCAGCCGCCTGAAGCCCTACCTGGAAAAGGTGCGGAAGACTGACCTCCTGCCTATCGGCGAGCCGCAGTACAGAGTCGTGGGGATCGCGAGGGCGAGGGTGGTGGGTCTGGAGGTCGTTGCCGGCGGCTTCGAGGACTTCGTGTGGCAGGAGGTGAGGAGGAGCCGGAACATCATGAGGAGCGAGCTCGCCGCGGTCAACTGCGTCAAGGCCTGGCTGGCGCAGAGCGGCTTCGCCGTTAGGGAGGACTACGCAAGCGTGCCGAGGCCCTTCGACATGGTTGTGGCCAAGGGGAGGGAGACCTACGTGGTCGAGGTGAAGGGGAAGTGGGTGGGGAGGCGCGACGACCCCATATCCTTCACCGCCAACGAGATAGACTTCGCCTCGCGGTTCCCAGACCGGTACATAATCTGCATCGCCTACACAGACGGCGATAAGTGCGTGGAGCTGACCTGCCAGCCCTTCACCCAATTCCAAAAGGAGTGGGCTCTGGAGACGGTCCGCGGCATAGAGTACAAGTACAACGCTAGGAGGAGGCCCTAGGCGTTTCTAGTCGTTGATCTGCCCTGCGCAGTAGGGCCAGGTCAAATCTCCCATATCCTCGCCTTCCAGCCAGCGCCTATGACTTTCTGGCATCTTCTAACGTCTTGGGGCCAGTTTGTAGCTGAACTGCCTCTCGTCGGCTAGGTCTTGACAACGGCGGCAAATCGCCGAGTTTATCTGGCAACCATTGGCCAGTTGTTTTTAATCACTGTTACTGACATGGATATGCGTCTTGTCCTTAGGGATGTGGGGCCGGTCAGGGAGGCCGATCTAGACCTCTTCGGCGT